>NZ_JBEYXK010000054.1:0-47815 GCF_040645035.1 Streptomyces sp. NPDC046876
GCCCCTTCCCGAAACGCCTCAATAGCCGGCGGGGCTGATTTCAGCCCCGCCGGCGATTGAGGCGAACCGGGTCCGGGCGGAGCCCGGTTTCGGGAAGGGGCGGGGAGGGGACTGGCTCCGCGCAGCGGAACAGCGGCGGCGGCTACAGCGGCGGAGGAGGGTCCTGGCGGTCACGGTTGGCGGGGCCGCGGCCCGACAGGACCTCCCCGTACGCCTGCATCAGGTCCGGCAGGCGGAGCGTGGCCAGGTCGGCCCGCGACGGCTCCCCCGGGAACCCCGCCAGCCGGAGATCCCGGTACGCGCAGCTCTTCTCGTACAGCGTCCGCAGGAACCGCCCATTGCCGAGCTCGTCGATCCACCCCTGCTCCACCACATGCGCGCTGATGCTCCGCAGCTCCTCCAGCGCCTCCTCGTCCCACCCGTCCCCGTTCGCCTCCGCCAGCACGCCCCCGATCGCGGTCAGCTCGCCCGGCCGGTAGCTCGGGAAGTCCACCCGAGTGGTGAACCGCGACGACAGCCCCGGGTTCGTCGACAGCAGCCGGTCCATCCCGGCCGGGTACCCGGCCAGGATCACCACCAGGTGGTCCCGGTTGTCCTCCGCCCGCTTCAGCAGCACCTGCAGCGCCTCGTCCCCGTACGCGTCGCCCTTGCTGTACCCGGAGTTGGACAGGCTGTACGCCTCGTCCACGAACAGCACCCCGCCGATCGCCGAATCGATCAGCTCGTTGGCCTTGACCGCGGTCTGCCCCAGGAACTCGCCCACCAGGTCGGCCCGCTGCGCCTCCACCAGGTGGTCCCCGCCCAGCAGCCCCAGCGCGTAGAACACCCGCCCCAGGATCCGCGCCACGGTCGTCTTGCCCGTCCCGGAGGGCCCGGAGAACACGAAATGCCGCTTCGGGGGCTGCACCGGCAGCCCCTGCCCGGCCCGCAGCCGGGCCATGTGCAGCTGCGCGGACAGTGCCTTGACCTGCCGTTTCACCGGCTCCAGGCCGACCATCCGCTCCAGCTCCGCGAGCGCCTCGGCCAGCAGTGCCGGATCGGCCGGCCCGGCCGGCAGACCGCCCGGCAGGCTCCCGGGCACATCGCCCGGCAGGCCCTGCGCCGGCAGCGGCACCTTGCGCCGTACGCCGCCGGTGGCCCGGCCGCCCGCACCCGGCGGCCCCCCGAACCGCGGCTCCGGCGGCTCGGGCGGCGACAGCGGGTCGGGCTGGTCCACCTGCCCGTCCGCCGCGATGTCCTGGACCGGGCCGCCGCCCAGCGCGACCGCCGCGAAGTCCCCGCCGCCCTGGGACAGCCCGTGCCCGGCGTACCCCTCGTACCCGGAGCCCGCGTACCCGGCGTACCCGTCGAGGTCCTCGCTGTCCTCGATGGCCGTCAGCCGCGCCGCGGTGTCCATGAACGCCGGATCCACCCGGTGCACCGCCCGGTACAGCGGCAGCGCCGCCGCGCTGCGCCCCGTGCCCTCGTGGGCCCGCGCCAGCCAGTACCGCAGCTCCTTGCGCTGCGGCTGCTCGCTGCGGCAGCGCATCAGCGCCACGGAGAGCATCGGCTCGGCCTGCCCGTACATCTCCAGCCGGACCCGGGCCATCCCGCCGAAGAGTCCCGCCTCGATGCCCAGCAGCGGGTCGTCCACCAACGGCTCGGTGTGCCGGACGAGTTGCTCCCAGTCCTTGACCAGGTAGGCCCGGCAGGCGTGCAGGAACCGCACCTGGGGGTCGGCGTCGACCGGCGGGAGGGCGGCCAGCGCCTGGTCCAGCTCGGGCACGTGCCGGCCGTCGAGCCAGTGCGAGGCGTGGGCGAGCAGCAGGTCCCGTCGGCTCTCCAGTACGGGCTGGACCCACCAGCCCAGCCAGTACCAGGAGTTCAGGGTCCGCCGGTGCCGGGCCCGCTGCTCGCCGAAGCGGTCGCGGTGGGCGTACATGTGCAATAACGCGTTGGTGGTGTCGACCCGCAGCGCATGCAGGCCCAGCCAGGCGTCGGCCATCGAGGGATCGAGCCGGACGGCTGTCCGGAACTCCTCCTCGGCCTGCGGGTAGGCGCCCATGGTGCAGGCGTCCACGCCGCGCAGCCAGGCGAGTTCGGCCGGGGCGTGCGCACTGCCCGGCGTGCCGAAATCCATCACGTCCCCCACAAGCCTGCCCCCGTGGTACGCAGCGACGGCAACCCGTGCGTCAGGCCCGCGAGTTGCCCACTGCGCCGATGAAATCAGGGCTGCATCGTACCTGCGGTTACGCACCTTACGTAGGGTGCGGCGGGCTCGGGTCCGCGGCGCGTCGGCGGCGCGGAAGGTGACTCAGGGTGAAGATCCACCGGGGGTTCTCCCGCCGCGGAGGGGCTGGGGAAGCGGTCCCGGGGCAGAACGAAGCCCCCGATCACGGGGGAACAATCGGGGGCTTCGCGTCCGCTGCGGCCAGGAAAGACCGCGCATTCAGAACGTAAGGCCGGTGCGGGGCCCAGGTCAAGCGGGTCGGTGAAGGCCTGCGCAAGCGGTTTTCCGGTGGGGCTCAGGCCCGGGGGAGTCCGTCACCTTCAGTGACGGAACCGGCCCTTCCAGCGGTCGCTCCCGCCCCGGAAGACCACTCGTATCCCGTACCGCTCTGGTGTACCAGAGTGTCGGCGAAGGGGCGCGAAGGGTCATCCGAGAAGTGCGCGAGCTCCGCGCGCTCCCATCCGTCCCAGAAGTCGGAAAGTTCACGCCCGTCCCGGTTTCGTCCGCGCCCCCAGGACTGCGCGCGCGGCGTCTCCATCCACAGCAGCCGCGCCAGGTGCGGGCGCAGCGCCCGCCGGCCGGCCCCGACGCCCTCCACGAGCAGCACCGGAGCCGGCTCCAGCACGCGCGCGGGGCCGAAGCGGCGCTCGACCCAGTCGTACGGGGCCCAGTGGGCCGGACGCCCGGCGGCGAGCGGCTCCAGCACCTGGGTGCGCAGCCGCTCCGGCCAGGCGAAGAGCTCCTCGTGGGTGGCGACGTCGTCCAGGTGCAGTACCGGAACCCCGCCCAGGGCCTCGGCGAGCCGCCCGGCGAAGGTGCTCTTGCCGGACCCGGCGTGCCCGTCGATGCCGATCAGCCGTACGGGGCCGAGGGACGGGGGCAGGGCGGCGAGCTCGAGGGCGAGCGGTGCGAGGGACCGGTGTGACTCCACCCGGCCAGCCTACGGCCGGACCGCGGATCACCCCCGACACGGCCCGTGGCGTCGACGTCCGGCCGCGGGGAACTGGAAGGGTGGGGGCGGGAAGGCCGACCCGCATCCGCATCCGCACCCGCACCCGCGCACACCGACGTCTGGGGGAGTAGCCATGACCGCACCCACGCCCCGCAGGGCCCTGCTCGCCGTCGCCCTCGCGGCCGCCGCCGCGGCCGCCGTGCCCGGCGGCCGGGTCTGGGCCGCCGGACAGCCGGGCGCAGGGCAGCCGGGCCCCGGAGACCCGGGCGGGCCCGGCCCCGGCGCCTTGACGGGCGGGGCCGACCCGTACGCGGGCGCCGCCGCGGGCGAGGCGCAGGCCGCCGCCGACGAGGCCCAGGCCGCCGCCGACGAGGCCGTGGCCGCCGCTGCAGGCGCGGCCCGCCCGACGGTCGACAACCGGTTCTGGTACTCCGCCGCCCACTGGGGGGCGGGCACCCACCGGGGCACCGCAGTCCTCACCGGCCCCCGCCCCGGACTGCACCTCGCGACCCCGGCCGGCCGCTCCGAGTACGCCGATCCGCACACCGGTCGCAAGGCCACCTGGGAGTACGCCGTCTGGACCTCCCCGGTGCACCGCTCCACCGTCCCCGGGACCGAGGTCATCGCCTCCTGGAACGCCCACACCCCGGCGGGCACCTGGATCCAGGTCGAGCTGCGGGCCACGTACAGCGACGGCGGGGCCTCCCCCTGGTACGTGATGGGCCGCTGGGCCTCCGGTGACGCCGACATCCGCCGCACCTCGGTGAACGGGCAGACCGACGGCCGCTCCACCGTGTGGACCGACACCCTCGCCGTCGACGCCCCCGCCCGGGCGGCCGGCCTGCGGATCAAGGACTGGCAGCTGCGGCTGACCCTGTACCGCAAGCCCGGCTCCGGCATCGGCTCCGGCACCGGCACCGGCCAAGGTCCGACCGTGTGGCTGGCCGGGGCCATGGCCTCCGACGTCCCCGACCGCTTCGAGGTCACCGCCTCCGGCCCCTCCGGCCAGGCGCACGAGCTGCGGGTGCCCCGCTACTCGCAGGAGGTCCACGCAGGCCAGTACCCCGAGTACGACAACGGCGGCGAAGCCTGGTGCAGCCCCACCTCCTCCCAGATGACCATCGAGTACTGGGGCCGCAAGCCCGACCCGAAGGACCTGGCCTGGGTCAGGCCCGGCTACGCCGACCCGCAGGTCTGCCACGCCGCCCGCTCCACCTACGACTACGCCTACAAGGGCTGCGGCAACTGGCCCTTCAACGCCGCCTACGCCGCCACCTACGAGGGGCTCGCCGGCGTCGTCACCCGCCTGACCTCCCTCGGCCAGCTGGAGACCCTCGTCCGGGCCGGCATCCCGGTGATCACCTCGCAGTCCTTCCGCACCGAGGAGCTCACCGGCGCGGGCTACGGCACCTCCGGCCACCTGATGACCGTCATCGGTTTCACCGCCTCCGGCGACGTGGTCGCCAACGACCCGAACTCCCGCGACAACCCCTCCGTCCGCCGGGTCTACAAGCGCCGCGAATGGGAGAACGTGTGGCTGCGCACCAAGCGCCACAACGCCTCGGGCAAGGTCGTCTCCGGCTCGGGCGGCGTCTGCTACCTCTACGCCCCGGCCCGCCCGAGCCTCGCCCAGATCCTCGCCCTCAAGGCGGTCGGTGTCCTCTGAGGCGGGGCGGCGGAAACACCCGTTGACCGGCGAAAGGGATAAGCGCAACATAAAGTCATAAAGGGCACATAAATGTCTTCAGCAGGAGGCGGCCCACCATGACCACTCACAGCATCGAACACCACCCCGACCTCGCCGAGATGCGCTCGCGGTTCGAGCGGGTCACCAGCACGCCGACCGCGCAGGCCGTGGAGGCGCTGGCCCTGATCACGGGCCTGTACGTGGCGGCGTCGCCGTGGATCGCCGGATTCAGCGGCTTCACGTCGCTGGCGGTCAACAACCTGATCGCCGGTCTCGCGTACTGCTTGTGCATGAGCGGACTCGGCTCCGCGTACGAGCGCACCCACGCCATGGCGTGGACGGCGGTCGCCATCGGAGCCTGGACGATCCTGGCCCCGTGGCTCATCGCCGGCAACGTGGACACCACCCGCACCATCGTCAGCAACGTCATCGCGGGCGCCGTCGCCTTGCTGTGCGCCCTGGCCATGGCGGGTATGGCGGGCCGCAACCGCCTGACCACCTGACGTCCGGCACCCCGGGCCCCGACCGCGAGCCGGCCGGGGCCCGGTCGCATGCGCCGCGGGGGGCGGACTTCCCGCCCGCGAGCCGACATGCCGCCGACGTGATACGCGCCACCCATGACCTCTCTACCGCGAAAGCCGCAAACGCTGGCACATTGGACGGCATGACCGCACACAGCGCCGCCCTCATCGCCCGCGCCCGCAACAAGGCCCGTACCGGCGGCCCCCAGGACGATTCCCCTTCCTGGCTGGAGCACGTCCTCGGATGGACGCTGGTGGTCGTCGTCGCCATGTTCGTCACGCAGCTCGGCCTGGTCTGACCCCCCGGGGCTCTTCAATTCCCCTCTCCCAAAGGGAAGTTGCCTGAAACGACCCCCTGCCGGGCCCTGTCGGTGCGCCCGCCCGGGCCCGCGCCGCCGCTCCTCGGGGAGTTCGTCCCGGAGTGTCCGCACCCGCCCGTTCTCGCAGCTCAGGCCGCGAAATCCTGGTGATCTTGCCCCGGTGACGGGAAGCCCCTGATCGGGCATACTCAAGCCGCCGCAGCCGCTGAACAGCCCCTTCCGCAACCCGGGAGGGCAGTATCGGCTGTGAGAGCACCGATCCCCGGCGGCGCGTCCCACACCTCACGCGTCGCCGCCGTGCCCGACCAGGGAGGAGAGCGCCGCCATGAACGACCGCGCCCCGCAGCCGGTGGACCGACAGCTGCCCACCGAGGAGTCCCGGGACCTGCTGGCGCTCGTACGAGACATCGCCCAGCGCGAGATCCGCCCCCAGGCGGCCGAGCAGGAGGACGCCGGGCACTTCCCCCGCGAGATCTTCACCCTGCTCTCCGAGGCCGGCCTGCTGGGACTCCCGTACGACAGCGAGTTCGGCGGCGGCGACCAGCCGTACGAGGTCTACCTCCAGGTCCTGGAAGAGCTCGCCGCGGCCCGCCTGACCGTCGGCCTCGGCGTCAGCGTGCACTCCCTCTCCTGCCACGGCCTGGCCGGCTACGGCACCAAGCAGCAGCAGGCGGCCCACCTCCCCGAGATGCTCGGCGGCGGCCTGCTGGGCGCCTACTGCCTCTCCGAGCCCTCCTCCGGCTCCGACGCCGCCTCGCTGACCACCAAGGCCGCCCGCGACGGCGACGACTGGATCATCACCGGCACCAAGGCCTGGATCACCCACGGCGGCGTCGCCGACTTCTACACCGTCCTCGCCCGCACCGGCGGCGAGGGCCCCAAGGGCATCACCGCCTTCCTCGTCCCCGGCGACGCGGAGGGCCTCTCGGCCGCCGCGCCGGAGAAGAAGATGGGCATGAAGGGCTCGCCCACCGCCCAGCTGCACTTCGACGGCGTCCGGGTCCCCGACGCGCGCCGCATCGGCGAGGAGGGCCAAGGCTTCACCATCGCCCTGGCCGCACTCGACGCCGGCCGCCTCGGGATCGCCGCCTGCGCCATCGGCATCGCGCAGGCCGCCCTGGACGAGGCCCTCTCGTACGCCCTGGGCCGCAAGCAGTTCGGGCACCCCATCGCCGACTTCCAGGGGCTGCGCTTCATGCTCGCCGACATGGCGACCAAGATCGAGGCGGGCCGGTCCCTGTACCTGGCGGCGGCCCGGCTGCGCGACGCGGGCAAGCCGTTCTCCCGGCAGGCGGCCATGGCCAAGCTGTTCTGCACGGACGCGGCCATGGCCGTCACGACCGACGCGGTCCAGGTCCTCGGCGGCTACGGCTACACCGCGGACTTCCCGGTCGAGCGCCTGATGCGCGAGGCCAAGGTGCTGCAGATCGTGGAGGGCACCAACCAGATCCAGCGCATGGTCATCGCCCGACACCTGGCGGGACCCGAGTCGCGCTGATGCCGCCGGTGATCCTCGAGGTGTGCCCGGCCGGCCTGGCCGACGCCGAGCTGAACGAGCTGTTCGCCGCCGCCTGGCCGGGGCACCGGACGGCCCGGTTCGGGCCGGTCCTGGCCCGCAGCACCGCGTGGATCACCGCCCGGCGGGCCGGCCGCCTGGTCGGCTACGTCAACGTCGCGGGCGACGGCGGCGCCCACGCCTTCATCCTGGACACCACCGTCCACCCGGACGAACGCCGCCGCGGCCTCGGCGTCCGCCTGGTCCGCGCCGCCGCCGACGAGGCGCGGACCGCCGGGGCCCACTGGCTCCACGTCGACTACGAGCCCCACCTGGAGCCCTTCTACACCCGCTGCGGCTTCCACCCGACGGCAGCGGGCCTGCTCCAGCTCTAGCCCGTCGCCTCCCGGCCCCACCCTCGGCTGTCAGGGTGGACCTGGACCGCCCCGGCCGCGCCGCACGGCCCGACCGCCGCCCGCCTGTGAACACCCTGGAACGGTGACCGCTCTCAGGCGCCCCGGGCTGCTCCTGCTGCACGCGCTGCTGCTCGGCCTCCTTCTCCTGTGGCTGCCGGGCAGGGATACGGCTCGTGCAGCCGAGGACTCCTCCGCCGACTGCCGCGCTGACCAGCTCCGTGAAGCCAAGGTCGACGCCGCGGCGAAGTTCGACCACCGGGGGCGCGACTACAGCATGCTGACCAGCACGATGGACATCAGGATTCCGGAGGGCTGGGAACAAGCCCCGGATCTCCTCCTGGACACCCATTCGCACGACTACCGTTTCGCACTGAACTGTTTGCTGGGGAAGGTCACAGAAGAATCCTTCTTCGATGATGAGTGGCGATTGAAGCCGGTAACGGTGACGGCCGATGGTAAATCGGTGGTCATTCACTACCAGGCCGTCCAATGGATTCAGGGCCTCGGGGAGTACAGAGTCGGCCCGTGGTACCTGGATGCCGAATGGGCCGAATGGAATATCCGACTGAACCCTCCCGAGAACCTTGTCGACGCGGTATGGGACGTGCGTATCCACCTCGGCGGCCCAGGGGCGATGTCGGCCGCCCCTCCACCGGCTTTCGGAGAAAAGGGCACGACGGTCAGATGGCACAACAGAAATCCGGCAGAACTGCCGGGCGTCATCTTCCGACCCCCTTCCCCCCAGCAATGGAACGCCATCACCGCATCACCCGGACAATTCTGGGAAGCGTTGGGCTACTACAGTGCCTCAGGAGCGTTCTGGTACGTCGCGTCGGGCGTCCTCCTGATCGTTTGTGCCCGAAGGCTTCGGCGGAGCCTCGGAGGGAGTCCGCGCCCGAAGGAGAAAAATGCCATTCGCATACTGATTCTGTGGACGTTCCTGCAGATGGGTCTGGCTCTTGTTGTACTCATGGGGGACAATTTATACCGGTCGTTGGCTCACAGCCTGTCGAAATACGACTATCTGCCAGCGGTTCAGCTGTTTTCCATGATGCTGCTTGGCCTCTCACTCTGCTTCTTCGGAAAAGTGAGAAGACGCCTCCTCGTCGTCGTGTGTACCTTTGTCCTCGGCGTGGCGGCCGCGTATCTGGCATCCGAACTGACCGAGTTCCCCGTGATGCCCACAAGTGATGCCCTGCTCGCCCCTCCGGGTACATGGACCGTACTGATCGCCTACCTGGTGCTGATCTTCGTATGCTGTCTGGGACTCATCTCGGCGGGTCAGCGGCTCCTGTTCGCGGGCGACAGGGCCATGCCCCCGTGGGTCGCGGTATCCGTTTCCCTCGCCGCCGCTGCAATGACCCTCCTATGGTCCTACCTGGCCTTCGAGCGGTACTGGGATCGCAGAAGTTGGCTTGCCGACCCCGACTGGAAGAGTTATGCAGGGCAGTGGTCCAGTGAATACGACGCATGGTGGTGGTGGACCTTCCCCGACGAGTTGCTGAACACGTTGATCGGCTATGTGTCCATCCTCACGTCCGTGGCCGTGGTGGGGGTTCTCCGGGTGTGCAGAGCCGAACAGTACGATGACGACTCGTTCACCCCCAACGATGCGGAGAAGACCCTTTTCGTTGTGTTCTTTGCCCTTGCCGTCGTGCCCGGCAACGCCTGGTACTTCGGGTTCTCCGGTTACCTCCTCACCCTGGCCCTCGGCCTCGGCTCGGCGTGGGGAGTTCTTGCGCTGGGTACGTCCAGGTCCGTGTTGGAGCAACTTTCCGCGGAAAATGCCCCCCTCGGGAAAGTCATTTCGCGAACCTCCAGATCGGACGTGCTGCGCCTGGCGCGACGTTTCCGAGAGCTCCAGTCCCACCTCCAACGGCTCGGTACGGCCAGCCAGTCGGACCGTACCTCGGTGCAGGAGTCGATCGAGCGTGAAATCGACCGATTGGACCAGTGTTTGCCGGAGAGGGTCAGGCCGATCGACCTTCCCTTTGCTTACGGCCCCATGCACTCGTGGTGGGACAACGCCTGCAGGTGTGCGCTCATCGCCTGTTTCATCGGCCTGCCCGCGACCGCGCTGATGTATTGGACAGAAGCGGTCCAGAACGAAACCTGGATCGGGGTCACGCAGAACTCCAGCGGATTCTTGTGGATCGTCTACGAGATCCTCTTCTGGCACATCGGCTGGGTGGCGGGAGGCTTCTTCCTGGGGGCGGTGTGGCGTGATCTTCCTGGCCGCCACGGGCCGACGAAGGCGTTCTGCGTAGCCGTCGCCTTCGCCGTCCCCGTCGCGGCCCACCAGATCGTGACCCAGTCCATCGGGCAGAGCACGCCTGTTGCGCTGCGCTCCATCGCCGCCTTCGCATCGGTGCTGACGTTCACCGGCCTGGCCATGGACATCCAAACGTTCCAGAGCGAGCGGCGCTACTGGCCTACCAACATGAGCCTGGTCGCGTACGTCTACCAGATGCGTATCGCCTCAGTGGCGTTCTTCCTCGCACAGGTCCTGGCGCTCGCCACGATCTGGAAGACCATCCGAGAAGGCGGGCCCACGCCGCCGCCCTCGCGGTAGCCACCGGCTCAGGCGTCCACGGGCCGCCAGGCCGGGCCTGCGCCGTCCCGCTCGATGTGGCCGAAGACCACGTCGGCGAAGTGGACGCCGAAGCCGATCGTGTTCGGCTCCGCCAGTTCGGCGACGAGGCGCGGGCGGTGGTCGGCGGTCGCGGCCTGGTCGTGGTCGAAGCCCGAGGACCACTCGGGGTGGTCGGCCTGGACGGGGGAGTGCATGGCGTCGCCGAAGGCGATCAGGCGCCGGCCGCCCCCGGTGATGACGTACTCGGCGTGCCCGACGGTGTGGCCGGGCGTGATGCGGACCCGGACGCCCGGGAAGATCTCCTGGCCGTCCTTGATCGTGCGGACGCGCGCGGCGAGGGCTGCGACCTGGTCGGCCATGCCCTGTTCCTCCAGGAGGTCCCGCCGGTCCCACTCCTGCTCGGAGATCAGGTACTCCGCTTGGGCGAGGAGCGGCAGGTCAGCGCCCGGGGCGGGGTGGCAGGCCCAGCCGAGGTGGTCGGCGTGGAGGTGGGTGAAGGCCACGGCTTCGATGTCCTCGGGGCGCCGCCCGAGCTCCGCCAGGCCGACCGGCAGCGCGCCGCCCTGGATCGCCTCGAGCGGGCCCTCCGGGAGCTCCAGCGTCTGCGGGCCGAAGCCCGCGTCGATCAGCAGCGCGCGGTCGCCGTGCTCCACCAGCAGGGCGCCGACGCTGCCCACGAGGCGACCGGTGGCGTCCAGGTACTCCGGGTGCTCGGCCCACACCGCACCGGTGGTGTCCGGGAGCAGCTGGAGCGGCCGGAGTCGGACATCGCCGTCCGGTACGTACGACACCTTGAGGTCGCCCAGCCGTATCGACCGGATTCCCGACGGCCGGCGCAGTCGTACGTCCTGCTCCTGAGCCCGGTTCTCGGCCTGGTCCAGCGTCAAGTCAGCCATGGGTGCTCCCTCGTGAGAAGTCATCAGGTGCGTTCGCCGCGATCTTGCGCGGCGACGGCGCCCACCATAGGCAGCAAGTGCATCAAGTTCAAATCATTCAAGCTGTAAATGTTTTGGCTTGACGGAGTTGTTAGGGTGGCGGCATGACGACTTCACCGGAGCCGCAGGTCCTCGCCGAGCGGCAGCTGTGCGGCCTGGTGAACGGGCTGGCGCAGCGCATCGCCGAGCACGTGCGCGACCGCGCCGCCGCCCTGGGCCTCACCGCGTCCCAGGCGACCGCGCTGCGGGAGATGACCGGGCCGATGACCATGCGCGAGCTCTCCGAGCGCATGTGCTGCGAGCCCTCCAACACCACCTTCGTCGTCGACAAGCTGGAGAAGCAGGGCCTGATCGGGCGGCATCCGCACCCCACCGACCGCCGCGCCAAGCACCTCGTGCTCACCTCCGAGGGCGCCGCCCTGCGCGAACGGCTCCTCGGGAGCCTCGCCGAGGGCTCCCCGCTGTCCGGCCTCGACCCGCAGGAGCAGGGCGTCCTTCGCGGCCTGCTGGAGCGAGCCATCACCGGCCTCTGAGCCGGCTCCTGAGCCGGCCCCTGAGCCGGCCCAGGCGTCAGCCGCCGAACAGCGGGCCGCTCGGCCAGATCGGGGAGGTCGCGACCCGGGACCATTCCGGGTCGCCGTGGCCCGGCAGGGTGCGGCCGGCCGCCGCCCAGCGGGCGAGCAGCGCGCGGTAGATCGGCGGGTCCGGCTGCCTGGGCTGAGCCGGTTGCCGAATCGAATGCCGAACCGATTCTTCGTGGTCGTACGGCGCCGGGCGCCGCCGCCGGCCCGTCCGTGGCGCGGGGGTGTCGAGAGCGGTCATACCGCCCCAACGCGCCGCCCGACCCGGGGGTAATCCCATGAGCCGCCCGGGGATCCGTTCGAGATGTCCCCGTCCCCGGCCGCGCCCGCCGCCGGAGCGATGGCCAGGCGTGCCGGGCTGTCAGGAAGTGACAGAACCCTGGCCGGGGAGAGAGTTTCTGACGTACCGTCATATCCGCTGCGACGCAACCTCGTACACCCCGCACTCCCGCGCACACGCACCGCGCCCCCGCGCCCCGCGCCCCCAGGAGATTCGCCATGCCCGCGGACCGCCCCGTACCCCTGGACGAGTACCCCGTCCACCAAGCCCCGCTGTCGATGAAGCACACCGTCAGCGGCGACCGGAACGCCTACGACCGCTGCATCTTCCACGTCTTCGACCACGCCGGCCGCGCCCTCCTCATCCTCGGCCTCGGCGTCTACCCCAACACCGGTGTCATCGACGCCTACGCCACCCTCCGCATCGGCGACGAACTCCTCGCCGTCCGCGCCTCCGACGCCCTCACCGACGACCGCATGAACCTCGCCGTCGGCCCGCTGCGCATCACCGTCGACGAACCGCTCCGCCGTTTCTCCCTGCGCTGCGACCCCGACCCCGCCGACCCCGACGGCCTCTCGTACGACCTCACCTGGACCGCCGAGTTCCCCGCCGTCTGGGAACCGCACCACACCCAGCGCCGCGGCGACCGCCTCATCCTGGAGGGCCGCCGCTTCGTCCAGGCCGGCCACGTCACCGGCACCCTGCGCGCCAAGGGCGAGGAGCTCACCCTCACCCCCGGCGACTGGACCGGCACCCGCGACCGCAGCTGGGGCGTGCGCCCCATCGCCGGCGAGGACGGCGGCCGCGCCGGCGAGGAGCACCGGCCCGAGGGCTTCCACTGGCTCTGGATCCCGGTCCGCTTCCCCGACCGGTTCGTCATGGTCATCGCCCAGGAGGACGCCGACGGCCACCGCACCCTCAACGAGGCCGTCCAGGTCTTCCCCGAGGACAGCGGCCGCCGCGACGTCCAGCTCGGCTGGCCGCACACCGACATCCGCTACCGCCCCGGCACCCGCCACCCCGTCAGCGCCGTCGTCCACCTCACCGACCCGGCCCGCAAACCCCTCGAACTCGGCGTGGAGATCCTCGCCTCCTCCCCGCTCGCCGTCGGCGCCGGCTATCCGCCCGCCACCGACTGGCAGCACGGCACCTGGCAGGGCCGCGGCTGGACCGACCGCCGCACCTACGACCTCTCCGACCCCGCCGCCCACCCCATGGCCGCCTTCGGCGTCACCGACCACGCCGCCCGCTTCACCCTCGACGGGCAGACCGGCCACGGCATCTTCGAGCACGGCACCTTCGGCCGCCACGACCCCAGCGGCTTCACCGACTACGGCTCGGTCGCCCCGTAAAACCGACGCCCCGTGAACACCGCCCGCACCAGCGCCGCCACAAGCACCAGGACAGTCAAGGCCAGACCAGGAAAGGGGCAGGCATGGCAGCACCGGCACCACGTCCCCGCACCTCCACCCGCGCACCCGAGGAACTCGCCCGGCGCCTGACCGCCTGGCTCGACGGCCGCCTCCCCGGCGCACGCGTCACCGGCGTCTCGGTACCCGCCTCCAACGGCATGTCCAGCGAAACCCTGCTCTTCGACATCGACCACCCCGGCGCCCCGGTCCGCGCCTGCGCCCTGCGCCTCGCCGCCGACCCGGCCGCCTACACCGTCTTCCCCACCTACGACATGCCCCGCCAACACCGCGTCATGAGCCTGGTCGCCGCCCGCACCGACCTGCCCGTCCCGCGCGTGCTGTGGCTCGAGGAGGACCCCGGACCCCTCGGCGCCCCGTTCTTCGTCATGGCACGCGCCGAAGGCCGCGTACCGCCCGACGTCATGCCCTACACGTACGAGGGCAACTGGCTGCACGACGCCACCGATGCCGAACGCGCCGCCCTCCAGGAGGCGAGCATCTCCCTCCTCGCCCGCCTGCACGACCAATTCCCGCCGAACGAAGCAGAGTTCCTCCTCCCCGACGGCCCCGGAAGCCCCCTGCGCCGGCACGTCGACGCCCAACGGGCCTACTACGCCTGGGTCGTCGACGGCCTCGCCCGCTCCCCGCTCCTGGAACGCGCCTTCGACCGGCTGGAGGAGCTGTGGCCCGCCGACGAGGGGCCCGCCGTGCTCAACTGGGGCGACGCCCGCATCGGCAACATCGTCTACGACGGCTTCGAACCGGCCGCCGTCCTGGACTGGGAGATGGCCGCCTGCGCCCCGCGCGAGGTCGACCTCGGCTGGACCGTCTACCTCCACCGCTTCTTCCAGGACCTCACCACCGGCTTCGGCCAGCCGGGCCTGCCCGGCTTCCTGCGCCGCGACGACCTCGAGCGGCGCTACGCCGAACTCACCGGGCACACCCCGCGCGACATGGAGTTCCACACCCTGTACGCGGCCCTGCGCCACGGCATCGTGATGCTGCGCATCGCCTACCGGCAGGCGTACTTCGGGGAGGTCGAGATCCCGGCCGACCCGGACGGCCTGATCCTGCACCACGCCACGATCGACGCGATGGTGCGCGGTACGTACTGGTAAGCGGGTGGTCGGGAGTGCGGTCCGGGCCCGAGCGGCCCGGACCGGTGTCAGGCGGCCTGCGCGTGCCCGCTGCGCAGCGCCGGCACCGCCGGCGACAGGAGCCGCATCGGACGCGAGCCGGGCCCGCCCACGTGCGAGAACGGCTGCGTACGCCAGTCCAGGCCCTGGGGCAGCGTCAGCAGCACGACCTCCAGGTCCTGGGACTCCTCCGCGCCCGCGCCCGCGGCCGGCAGGGCCTCGACGGCCGGACGGCCGGTACCCGCACACACGGTGAGCCCGAACGGGTTCCACGGCGTCAGGCAGAGCGCGTGCTCCGGCAGGTACTCCTCGTCCGCGACGAGGGCGATCGACTGGCCGCAGTCGGGGCAGATCGCGTGGTGGATCTCGAAGCCCTCGCCGTCCTCGAGGCCGTCGGCGGCGTCGTCCGCGAAGTCGGACGCGCTCGGATCGAGGGGCTCCGGTTCGGTGCGACCGGCGCGCTTGGTGTTCTGCATGGATGTACTCCCCCTTGGGTGGGCCGGGCGTGGCATGTCCTTGGGCCTCGGCCACAGCAAGCACTTCCCGTCGCGCGGCACGAGTAACCACAACAACCCGGCACAGGAGGGCATACCCTTGTGGCTTTGGTCACATGCCCGCCGCAGGTGCCACTTGTGGGCGGACAGCACTGGGCCTGGGGCGCCCTCGGGCCGTAGGTTGAGCGGCTATGAGCGCTATGGAGGAGCTGGACCGCCAGATCGTGGATCTGCTGGTGCGGGACGGTCGGATGAGCTACACGGACCTCGGCAAGGCCACGGGACTGTCCACGTCGGCGGTGCACCAGCGGGTACGCCGCCTGGAGCAGCGGGGCGTGATCCGCGGCTACGCGGCCGTCGTCGACCCCGAGGCCGTCGGCCTGCCCCTGACGGCCTTCATCTCCGTCAAGCCCTTCGACCCCAGCGCCCCCGACGACATCGCCGACCGGCTGGCCGGCGTACCCGAGATCGAGGCCTGCCACAGCGTCGCCGGCGACGAGAACTACATCCTCAAGGTCCGCGTCGCGACCCCACTCGAACTGGAGGACCTGCTGAGCCGCCTGCGGGCCCTGGCCCACGTCTCGACCCGCACCACG
Organism: Streptomyces sp. NPDC046876; assembly: GCF_040645035.1. Lineage (NCBI taxonomy): Bacteria > Bacillati > Actinomycetota > Actinomycetes > Kitasatosporales > Streptomycetaceae > Streptomyces > Streptomyces sp. NPDC046876. The sequence goes on from NZ_JBEYXK010000054.1 coordinate 15,628, forward strand.
GTGGTCCTCTCCACCCCGTACGAGGCCCGCCCGCCCCGCATCTGACCCCGCGACCGGACCGCCCCGCCCCGGGGCCGGGGGGCGCGGTCGAACCGGCCCCGGCGAACCGGGAGACTGGTGCGCATGACTGACCGCACCGCCCGCTCCGCCGACGCCGCCGGAGCCCCCTCGCCCGCACCGGCCCCCGACCGGACCGTCCTCCTGCGCGGCGGCGAGGTACACAGCCCCGCCGACCCCTTCGCCACCGCGATGGTCGTCGAGCGGGGCCACATCGCCTGGGTCGGCTCCGAAGGCGCCGCCGACGCCTTCGCGCAGGGCGTGGACGAGGTCGTGGACCTCGGCGGTGCGCTCGTCACCCCCGCCTTCACCGACGCGCACGTCCACACCACCTCCGCGGGCCTCGCCCTCACCGGGCTCGACCTCACCGGCGCCGCCTCGCTCGCCGAAGCCCTGGGCCTCGTCCGCGAGTACGCCCGCCGCCGGCCCGCCGACCGCGTGCTGCTCGGCCACGGCTGGGACGCCGCCCGCTGGCCCGAACGCCGGGCCCCCCGACGCGCCGAGCTCGACGAGGCCGCCGACGGCCGCCCGCTCTACCTCAGCCGCATCGACGTCCACTCCGCCGTGGTCACCACCGCCCTGCTGGACCTCGTCCCCGCCGTGGTCGTCCGCGGTGACGAACCCCTGACCCGCGACGACCACCACGCCGTCCGCAAGGCAGCGCTCGCGGCCGTCACCCCCGCCCAGCGCGCCGAGGCCCAGCGGGCCGCCCTCGACCACGCCGCCTCCCTCGGCATCGGCTCCGTCCACGAGTGCGGCGGCCCCGACATCTCCTCCGCCGAGGACTTCGCCGACCTGCTCAACCTCGCGCGCGAGCGGCCCGGCCCGCGCGTCTTCGGCTACTGGGCCGACCGCGACCTGGAGCAGGCCAAGGCCCTCGGCGCCATCGGAGCCGCCGGCGACCTCTTCGCGGACGGCGCCCTCGGCTCCCACACCGCCTGCCTGCACGCCCCGTACACCGACGCCGCCCACACCGGCACCGGCTACCTCGACGCCGCCGAGATCGCCGAGCACGTCGCCGCCTGCACCGAGGCGGGCCTCCAGGCCGGTTTCCACGCCATCGGCGACGCCGCGCTCACCGCCGTCGTCGAGGGCTTCCGCGCCGCCGCCGACCGGGTCGGCCTCGAGCGCGTCCGCGCCGCCCGGCACCGCATCGAGCACGCCGAGATGATGACCGCCGAGACCATCGCCGCCTTCGCGGACCTCGGGCTGACCGCCTCCGTCCAGCCCGCCTTCGACGCGGCCTGGGGCGGCGAGGACGGCATGTACGCCGACCGGCTCGGCGCCGAGCGCGCCCGCACCCTCAACCCCTTCGCCGCCCTGCTCAAGGCCGGTGTGCCGCTCGCCTTCGGCTCCGACGCCCCCGTGACCCCCTTCGACCCCTGGGGCACCGTCCGCGCGGCCGCCTTCCACCGCACCCCCGAGCACCGCATCTCCGTACGCGCCGCCTTCACCGCCCACACGCGCGGCGGCTGGCGGGCCCTCGGCCGCGACGGCGCGGGCGTGCTGGTGCCCGGAGCCCCCGCCGACTACGCGCTGTGGCAGACCGGCGAACTGGTCGTCCAGGCCCCCGACGACCGGGTCGCGCGCTGGTCCACCGACCCCCGCTCCGGCACGCCCGGACTGCCCGACCTGACCCCCGGCCGCGAACTGCCCGTGTGCCTGGCCACGGTCGTCGGGGGCCGGGAGGTTTTCGTACGGCCACAGGGGTGATCCCGCAGGTCCGGGGCTGGGTGGCGGGGGCCGGGCCCGGATAGGTTCGGCCGCGGCCACCACCGGCGCCCGCAGCGGGCGGATCCGTCCGCTGCGCGCGCCCGGGCCCCGGGTACGGAGGAAGGTTTCGCCCGGATGGGGGTCCCCCTGCTCCGAAGGAGCTCGGGGGAGGGTGGCCCGGTGCCGGGGACCCGCGGTCCAGTAGACAACGGTCACGGCCGCCCGCCACGGGCGGGAGCGCGACCGGCCCGAAGGACCGCGGGCCCCGACCACTGTTCTAGAGTCATCCTCTGTGACAGGACGTACGAGAACGCGAAGGCGGACCCAGTGAGCGACGGCGGACAGCGGGGCCACGGACCGCTCGGCACGACCTTGGTCATCATTCCGACCTTCAACGAGGCGGAGAACATCGGGCCGATCGTCGCCCGCGTGCGCGAGGCGGTCCCCGAGGCGCACATCCTGGTCGCGGACGACAACAGCCCCGACGGCACCGGCAAGCTCGCCGACGAGCTGGCGGCCGGCGACGACCACGTGCACGTCCTGCACCGCAAGGGCAAGGAGGGGCTGGGCGCCGCCTACCTGGCGGGCTTCGCCTGGGGCCTGGAGCGCGACTACGGCGTCCTCGTGGAGATGGACGCCGACGGCTCCCACCAGCCCGAGGAGCTGCCCCGGCTGCTCACCGCGCTGGCCGGCGCCGACCTGGTCCTCGGCTCGCGCTGGGTGCCCGGCGGCCGGGTGGTCAACTGGCCCAAGAGCCGCGAGTTCCTCTCGCGCGGCGGCTCCACGTACTCCCGGCTGATGCTCGACGTCCCGATCCGCGACGTCACCGGCGGCTACCGCGCCTTCCGCCGCGAGACCCTGGAGGGGCTCGGCCTGGCCGAGGTGGCCTCCGCCGGGTACTGCTTCCAGGTGGACCTGGCGCGGCGCGCGGTGAAGGCCGGCTACCGCGTCGTGGAGGTGCCGATCACCTTCGTCGAGCGGGAATTCGGCGACAGCAAGATGAGCCGGGACATCGTGGTGGAGGCCCTGTGGCGGGTCACCCAGTGGGGCCTGCAGGCCCACGCGGCCAAGCTGACGGGCCACGACAAGGGCCACGGCAAGGACCACGGCAAGACCCCGGGCCAGGGCGGGAAGTAGGGCGGAAGCAGTCGGGAAGCCCGCAGGGGATGCCCGGCGCCTGGCGGCTGAGGCCGCTTTTACGCCGTCCCGGGCACACTGGATGCCATGACGACCGGCGTTCCCACCTCGACGGCCCCCCGGCGGCGCTCGCCCGCCCGTACGTTCCTGCCCCTGGCGGTCGCCGCCTGGCTGGTCCTGGAGATCTGGCTGCTCGGCCTGGTCGCCGACGCGGGCGGCGCCCTCGCCGTCACCGCGGTGCTCGCGGCCGGGCTGGTGCTGGGCGTGGTCGTCATCAAGCGGGCCGGGCGCCGGGCGTTCCGGAGCCTGACGGACACCTTCCAGCAGGCGCAGCAGGGCCGCCCGCCGACCGGGCGGCAGCCGGCCACCGGCCCCTCCGGCAACGGCATGACCATGCTGGCCGGCCTGCTGCTGATCGTGCCGGGCCTGCTCTCCGACCTCGCCGCCCTGCTGCTGCTCGTCCCGCCCGTGCGGGCGTGGATCGGCCGTCGTACGGCGCGCACCCTGGAGCGGAGGATGGCCGCGGCCCCGTCCGGGAGCTTCGCAGACGCCTTCCAGCAGGCGCGCATCCACTACCCGGACGGCAAGGTCGTCCAGGGCGAGGTCATCCGCGAGGACCAGCCGCAGCGGCCGGAGCCCGATCCCGGCCACCGCCCGCCGCTCGCGCCCTGACCGGCGGGCCAACAAGACAACGGGCCAAAAAGACAAGCCGAGGGCCCCGCCACCAGCAGGTGGCGGGGCCCTCGGCTTGTTCTCTTCGTCCGGCCGTCAGGCGGACTTGCGGCTGTCCCGCGGATGCACGGCGATGTTCATGGCGCCGGAACGAAGGACCGCCAGCCTTTCGGCCAGGACCTCCTCCAGCTCCTCGCGGGTACGCCGCTCCATGAGCATGTCCCAGTGCGTTCGCGCGGGCTTGCCCTTCTTCTCCTCGGGCCCGTCCCCGTCGACCAGGAGTGCCATGGCGCCGCACGCCTTGCACTCCCACTCCGGCGGAATCTCTGCCTCAACCGAGAACGGCATCTCGAATCGATGTCCGTTCTGGCATGCGTACTCCACCGCCTGGCGCGGGGCCAGATCGATGCCGCGGTCCGTCTCGTAGCTGGTAACCACGAGCCGCGTACCGCGGAGAGCTCGCTCACTCATGAATCGTGCCTCCCGGGCTTGTCGCCCACAGGACAGGTGTCGCTGTCGTCGTCATCCGGTCAACGTCCGGTCGGCGGTATAGATTCCCGCTCCGGGTGATGCGTCGCCCGTCGTGCCGCCCCTTGTTGTACCCACCAATGCCCGTTTTGTCACATCTGGCAGCAGATGTCACCCAACGTCTATACTTCTTCAGCGCGCAGTAACGCTCCGCCTGGCAGGCCAAAGGCGTACACTACCGGCCCTTTGCTTCAACGTCGAAATCCGTTCGGAATTCGCATGAAGATCCGGCCCCGGAGCGTGTGCCGGGCGGACGCGGACCGTGTCCTGAAACGTGATCGGCGCGGACGCGGTCAGATGCGCTCGGGAACAGGATTGCCCGCCGCGGCCACCGCGCGCCGCACCGGCACCCGCGCCAGCAGCACGAAACCCAGTGCGAAGAAGACCACCAGCGAGATGATCGCGTCCCGGTAGCTGCCCGTGACCTGGTACGTCAGGCCGAACACCAGCGGCCCGACCCAGCTCAGCCCGCGGTCGCTCATCTCGTACGCGGAGAAGTACTCCGCCTCCTTGCCCGCCGGCACCAGGTGAGAGAACAGCGAACGCGACAGCGCCTGGCTGCCGCCCAGCACCAGCCCGATCATCGAGGCGAGGGCGAAGAACCACACCGGGGTCCGGGCCGGCAGGAAGTACCCGGCCCCCAGCGTCAGCGCCCACGCCGCCAGCGAGCCGAGGATCGTCCGCTTCGCCCCGTACGTCCGGGCCAGCCGGCCCATTGCGAGGGCCCCGCCCACCGCCAGGACCTGCACCAGCAGCACCGCCCCGATCAGCGTGGACTGCTCCAGCTGCAGCTCCTCCGAGCCGTACACCGACGCCTGGGAGATCACGGTCTGCACGCCGTCGTTGTAGATCAGGTACGCCAGCAGGAACGACAGCGTCAGCGGATAGCGCCGCATGTCCTTCAGCGTCGCCACCAGCTGCTTCCAGCCACTCACCGCCGGTTCCGCACCCGGCTCCCGGACGACCGCCCGGTCCCGCAGCCGGCGCAGCGGGATCACCGCGAAGGCCCCCCACCACAGGCCCGCCGAGGCCAGGCAGATCCGCACCGCCGCGCCCTCGGACAGGCCGAACCCGTCGTGGCCCAGGTACAGCGCGAGGTTCGCCACCAGCATCAGCGAGCCCGCGGTGTAGCCGAAGGCCCAGCCCCGCGAGGAGACCGTGTCGCGCTCGTCGGGCGTGGAGATCTGCGGCAGGTAGGCGTTGTAGAGCACCATCGACACCGACAGCGCGGCATTCGCGATGATCAGCAGCAGCCCGCCCAGCAGGTAGCGCTCGCCGCCCAGGAAGAACATTCCGGTCGTCGCCGCGGCGCCCGTGTACGCGGCCACCGCCAGCAGCGGCTTCTTGCGGCCCGTCCGGTCCGCGAGTGCACCCGCCAGCGGCATGACCAGCACCGCGAGGATCACCGACGCCGACACCGAGTACGCGAAGAAGGACCCGGCCCGCACCGGGATCCCCAGCGGGTGCACATAGCCCTCGGCGTCCGCCGCGGCCTTCGCCACGGAGGTCAGGTACGGCCCGAGGAACACCGTGAGCACGCTCGCCGAGTACACCGACACCGCGAAGTCGTAGAAGTACCAGCCGCGCTGCTCCCGCTTGCGTTCAGCAGCCGCCTCCGCGGCCCGTCTGCCGTCCTCGGAACCGGCTTCCGCTTCGTCCGTGGTCTGCGCACTCATCAGTGCCCCCTCGCTGGTCCCCGTACCGCACGGCCCGCGGGCACCCGCGCGCAGCCCCGCAGCCCTAGTCAGGCCCAGGCCCCGCGCCGGTCCAGCACCGTGCGCAAGATGTCGATCCGGTCGGTCATGATGCCATCGACTCCCAGGTCGAGGAGAGCCTCCATGCGTTCCGGTTCGTTCACGGTCCACACGTGCACCTGCAGACCCCGCTCGTGCGCGGCCCGTACGAACCTCCGGTCGACCACCGGGATCCCGCCCTGCCGCTCTGGCACCTGCGCCGCCACCGCCCCGGCGCGCAGCGCCGCCGGGATCGCCCAGGACCGCAGCCGCAGCCCCATCACGCCGCGCACCCCGTAGGAGGTCGCCAGCCGCGGCCCGGCGAGCCGGTGCGCACGGGCCACCCGGCTCTCCGAGAACGAACCCACGCACACCCGGTCCCACAGCCGCGCCCGGGCGATCAGGTTGACCAGCGGGAGCAGCGCCGACTCGGCCTTGACGTCGATGTTCCAGCGGGCGTCGGGGAACTCCTCCAGCAGCTCCTCGAACAGCGGCAGCGGCTCGCCGCCCCCCACCCGGACCCCGCGCAGCTCCTTCCACGCCAGCTCCGCGATCCGGCCCCGGCCGTCGGTGACCCGGTCCAGGGTCGCGTCGTGGAAGGCCACCAGCTTCCCGTCGGCCGTGGCGTGCACATCGGTCTCGAAGTACCGGTAGCCGGCGTCGGCGGCCCGCCGGAAGGCGGCGGCGGTGTTCTCCAGCCCGTCCGCGGCGCCCCCGCGGTGCGCGAAGGGGATGGGGGCCGGGTGGTCCAGATAGGGATGGCGAAGGGGTGCGTGCGTCACGGCGGCAGTATGCCTCCTCCAGGCCTGCACCCCGCGGCCACCCGGTGGCGGCCCGGTGGCCGCACGGTGGCCCCTCGGTGAACGCGCCCGGCCGGCCCGGCCGGGCTGTCGGCGGGGCGGCCGCGGGCCTGTCCGCGGGCCGCCGACAGGCCGCCGGCCGGCTCTGCCCGCCCCTGCCCGCCCCCGCCCCTGGTCCCGCGGCCCCTCCCGTGGCACCCTGAGGCGGCAAGGCCAATCCAATCCCGGGCGCAACCCGCGCCCTCGGGGGCCAATTCGACGAAGGTGGACCGGACGGCATGGCGGAGTGGACCTCGGCGGTGGGCGCCGCACAGCTCGCACGGCTCATCACCTCCCAGCAGGAACGGCCCGGCCTCCCCGGCGCGCGCAAGCTCCCCGCGTACCGGTCGCTGGCCGACGGCATCCGCCTGCTCGTCCTCGAAGGCCGCGTCCCGGTGGCCGCCCGGCTCCCCGCCGAGCGCGAGCTCGCCGTCGCCCTCTCCGTCTCCCGCACCACCGTCGCCGCCGCCTACGAGGCCCTGCGCGGCGAGGGCTTCCTCGAATCCCGCCGCGGCGCCGGCAGCTGGACCTCCGTCCCCGCCGGGAACCCGCTGCCCGCCCGGGGCCTGGAGCCCCTGCCGCCCGAATCCCTCGGCTCCATGATCGACCTCGGCTGCGCCGCCCTCCCGGCCCCCGAGCCCTGGCTCACCAAGGCCGTGCAGGGCGCACTGGAGGAGCTCCCGCCGTACGCCCACACCCACGGCGACTACCCAGCCGGGCTGCCCGCCCTGCGCCGCATGCTCGCCGACCGCTACACCGAGCGCGGCATCGCCACCATGCCCGAGCAGATCATGGTCACCACCGGGGCCATGGGCGCCATGGACGCCATCTGCAGCCTCTTCGCGGGCCGCGGCGAGCGCATCGCCGTCGAATCCCCCTCCTACGCCAACATCCTCCAGCTGATGCGCGCCGCCGGCCTGCGCCTCGTCCCGGTCGCCATGGCCGACGGGCTCGCCGGCTGGGACCTCGGCACCTGGCGCCAGGTGCTGCGCGACGCCGCCCCCCGCCTCGCCTACGTCGTCGCCGACTTCCACAACCCCACCGGCGCCCTCGCCTCCGCCGAGCAGCGCCGGGCCATGGTCGAGGCCGCCCGCTCCGCCGGCACCGTGCTCGTCGTCGACGAGACCATGGCCGAGCTCCAGCTCGACCCCGGCCTGGAGATGCCGAGGCCCGTCTGCTCCTTCGACCCGGCCGGCTCCACCGTGATCACCGTCGGCTCCGCCAGCAAGGCCTTCTGGGCCGGCATGCGGATCGGCTGGGTCCGTGCGGCGCCCGACGTCATCCGCAGCCTGGTCGCGGCCCGCGCCTACGCCGACCTCGGCACGCCCGTGCTGGAGCAGCTCGCCGTGAACTGGCTCATGCGGACCGGCGGCTGGGAGGACGCCGTGGAGATCCGCCGCGGCCAGGCCCGCGAGAACCGCGACGCGCTGGTCGCCGCCGTCCGCCGGGAGCTGCCCGACTGGGAGTTCGAGGTCCCGCAGGGCGGCCTCACCCTGTGGGCCCGGGCCGGCGGGCTCTCCGGCTCGCGGCTGGCCGAGGTCGGGGAGCGGGTCGGCGTACGGGTCCCCTCGGGCCCGCGGTTCGGCGTGGACGGGGCCTTCGAGGGCTACGTCCGCCTCCCGTTCACCGTCGGCGGCCCGGTCGCCGAGGAAGCCGCGGCCCGCCTCGCGGCGGCCGCCCGCCTGGTCGGCACCGGCGCGGGCAGCAGCGGTGCAGAACCCCCGCGCACCTTCGTGGCCTGACCGCGGGCGCTTTTACGGGGCCTCGGCCGGGATCTCCGGCAGCGCGGCGGCGTCGACCGGGGGCCCCTGGGCCGGGGGCTGGGCCTGCAGCGGCTTGCCCATGCCGACCCGCCCCGGGCCGGCCGCGGCCACCGGCGGCCGCCCGGGCAGCAGCTCCAGCACCGCCTGGCGGTGCGCCGGGGGCGCGGCGTCGTCGTACGGGTCCGGGGCCGCGGGCACCTGCAGCCGGTGCACCGGACCCGTCCCGAGCCGCACGTAGCCGCGGCCCGGCGGCACGTGCGCCGTAGGCGTGGTGTGCGGCGGCAGCCCCAGTACCTCCGTGAGCTGCCGGACCGAGGCCGCCCCCAGCGCGACGCGGGCTCGCGCGTGCTGCCGTACCGCATCGTCCAGCAGCTCCAGGTGGTCGAACTGCTCGGCCACCGCCACGGTGATGTGCACCGCGCGCCCGTGCCGCAGCGGCACCTGCAGCCGCACCAGCGGGTCGGGGGAGCCCTCGGCGGCCGCGAGGTGCGCGAGCACGCTGGGCCGGTCCAGGAGGATCCACAGCGGCCGCCGGGTGTCGTCCGGCGCCGGACGGCCCGCCTCCCGCGCCCGGTGGGTCGCGATCAGCCGCCGCTCGGTCTCGTGCGCGGCCCACTCCAGGGTGGCCAGCGCCCCGGCCGGCCCGCTCTCCACGGCGAGCACGCCGCTGCGGCCCGACAGGCAGGCGAACTCCCCGCTGCCCCCGCCCTCCACCACCAGTACGTCGCCCCCGTGCGCCAGCGCCTGCAGTGCGATCGAGCGCAGCAGCGTCGAGGCCCCGCTGCCAGGCTGGCCCACCGCCAGCAGGTGCGGCTCGGTGGAGCGCGGCCCGGTGCGCCAGATCACCGGCGGCACGTCCCGCGGCTCGCCGTCCTCCAGGACGGGCAGCGTGCGCCGTACCCCGTCCGCGTCGGTGAAGCCGAGCACGGTCTCCCCGGGCGAGGTGACGAACGGCTGCACGGCGATCCCGGTCGGGAGGGCGGCCAGCACCCTCAGGACGAGCTCGTTGCCCTCCTCGTCCCAGTCGAAGTGGTACTCCCGGCCGCGCCCGGACTTCGCGTGCAGCAGGGCCTCGATCCGGGCCCGCGAGGCCGCCTCGCCGTCGGTGAAGTAGGCCGGGTAGCGGATGCACAGCCGCGTGATGCGGCCCGTGCCGTCGAACGCGTACCCGCTGAAGGCCCGGGCCCAGTCCCCGCCGTGGACGAAGAGCGGATTGGGATCCTCCGGGATCGAGAAGTACGGCACGAGCGCCTCGTACAGCGCGCCCAGCCGCTGGGCCTCGGCGGGAGTGGGTCCCGCCTTGACCGGGGCGCGCTCGCGGCCCTGCCACGCGGCCGCCGCCATCAGGGTGCTGAGCGTGAGCAGGGGCCCATACGGGACGAGCGCGACCACGAGGACGCAGGCGGCGCCGAGGAACAGCGCGGGACCGCGCTTGTCCTTGGGGGTACCGGCCCACCGGCGCCGCCCCGCCGCGGCCAGGAGGCGCAGGCCGCGCCCGATGACCAGCAGCGGATGGAGGACGTCCGTGGCGTGGTCGGCTGCCGCGCGGGCAAGCTCGCGCCCCCGGGCCGGCGACGGGATGCCGCTGAGGAGGATGCGGGGGAGCGGGCGCCGGGCCACGGGCGTCTCCTGGAGTCGGGGTGGGGCGGGAGGGGCGGGCGGCTAGAGCTTGATCCCGCCGAGCAGGCTCGCGAGGCTCGCCGTGCTCGCCGTGATGCTGGGGGCGATGGCGGAACCCGCGAGGAAGAAGCCGAACAGCGCGCAGGTGAAGGCGTGCGACAGCTTCATTCCGTCCTTCTTGAAGAACAGGAAGGCGATGATGCCGAGCAGGACGACGCCCGAGATGGACAGGATCATGAGTTCTCCTGGTGAGTGGGGACAGTCACCATCAGTTGTCCCAGGCTCACAGGAAGTATCAATGCGATAAAAGGTGCGTACGGGTGAATTCCGCTCCGTTTCACTTGACCGGCCCACGCCGGCTGGCGGAGCCGCCGCACACCGGCATCGCCCCCGGCTCCGGCCGGCCGGCGCACCGGCTCCCGACCCGCCGCGTCCCACCTGCGCCGATCGGGCCCCAACCGGCATCCTTGCCTCGACCTGCACCCCGTATGTGCAGGTCCGGGCGCTACTCTGGCGATTCACCCGTACGGACGCAGCCCGTGCACACCCCTGCCCTCCAGTCCTGTGAAAGGCGGCACGAACGATGAGCGAGCACCAGCCCACCGGAAACGGCTCCCCCGGCTCCCACGACGCCCCCGAGACTCCCGAGGCCCCCGCGACTCCCGAGGCTGCCGAGGCGCCCGAGGCACCCGACGAGGACGTCATCGAGCTCGCCACCAAGATCTTCGACCTCGCCCGCCAGGGCGAGACCGCGACGCTCGCCGCCTACCTCGACGCCGGGGTCCCGGCCAACCTCACCAACGACCGCGGCGACACCCTCGTCATGCTGGCCGCCTACCACGGCCACGCCGACACCGTCACCGCCCTGCTCCAGCGGGGCGCCGAGGCCGACCGCGCCAACGACCGCGGCCAGACCCCGCTGGCCGGAGCCGTCTTCAAGGGCGAGGAAGCCGTCATCCGCGCCCTGCTCGCCGCGGGCGCCGACCCGCACGCCGGCACCCCGTCCGCCGTGGACACGGCCCGCATGTTCGCCAAGGCCGAACTGCTGGAGCTGTTCGGGGCCAACTAGGGCAAGCAGTCGGAGCCAAACATTCCGGTTTTGGCCGTGACCTGGCATGCTCCGATCGGCCACCGACCTCACGGGTTGGTCACGGCGGCCGTAAATGTGGTCGCGGCGCACAAACCGGCTGGGTCATCATGGCGTCGGATTCGATTCGCGACCACGGCGGACGGGCAGGAGGGGGCAGGACGCGAAGGGTGTCCGAGCCCACCTGCTGCCGAGAACCGGCCGCCCTGGCCGCGAAGCACCGACGAGAGTGAGAAGGCAATGGTCTACATCGAGCGGAACACGACGGCGAACGTCCTCACATGCTGTTACGCGGCCCTGTGAACCCTGATTCCCGGTTGCGTCCCCAGCTTGATTTGAGGCCATTCCCATGTTCGAACCAGTCATAGCGCCAAGCGGCACCCTGCTCGGGCTCCTCCAGCGGGGCCGCGGCGACGGCACCCTGCACGCCCTCGCGGCCCCCCGGGCCGAGGCCCTCGCGGCCCTCAACCAATGCGTGCTCCGTGACCCGCGCCAGGACTGGCAGGTAGAGAACCGCTCCCTGTACTACGCCCGCCTGTACCTGGACCTCGACGGACCGCTGGGCGAGATCGAAAGCCACCTCTTCAGCGCCGACGACCTCGTCGACGACTGCGAACACCGGACCGGCCTCGCCCTGTCCGTCCTGGGCCACCTCGCCTCGTACGGCCGCGACGACGCGCTCATCCTGCTGCGCAGGTACGCCGCCGCCGGAGCCAACTGGGCCTGGGCCCTCGACGAGCTCGCCCTGCGCGACGACGACGAGGGACTGCTGTCCCTCGCCGCACCCGTCCTCGCCCGCTTCCCCGCCACCGCGGAGGGCGAGGCGCGGCTGGCCGCCGCCGTCCGCGACGCCTACGAGCCCCGGCCCTGGTGCCTGTGGGAGGAGACCGCCGAGCACGGCGAGCGCCTCGCCGCAGCCCGCCGCCAGGGCTCCTTCGACCGCTGGCAGCGACAGCTCACCCCCAACGGGCCCCGGCCCGGCTGGGGCGTCCAGGCCGTCTTCGACTGGGCCGCCGACGGCTTGCGCCGCGGCACCCCGCTGCACGTGCCCGCCGCGCGCTGTCTGGCCGCCGTCGCCTCCCCCGAGGACCGCGGCACCATCCTCGCCGCGGCCGCCGGAGCCCACGGGGACGCCGCCCGCGCCACCGCCCTGCACCACCTGGTCCTCGCCGAACCCGAGAACCCGGCCGTCCTCGACCTCATCGAAGCCGCCGCGGACGAAGCCGCCGTCGCCGCCTACGAGCGCATGTGCGGCCCCGCCGCCGTCGACCGCGCCCGCAGCTGGGCCCACCGCCCCGACGCCCTCGGCGAAGCAGCCGCCGCGCTCCTCGCCGCCCACGGCGGGGCCGAGGACACCGGGCTCGTCCTGGGCGCCCTGCGCTCCACCGTCCGCGGCTCCGGCCCGGACTCCCCGCGCCTGTTCGCCCTCGTCGACGGGGCCGGCCGGCTCTCCATCGGCTGCGCGGCACCGGTGCTGCGCCACATCTACCGCGAGACGGCCTCGTCCCACCTGCGCGGCCGCGCGGCCCGCGCCCTGGCGGGCACGGACCCGACGTTCGCGGCGGGCTTCGCGGTGGAGTGCCTCTGGGACTGCGAGGAGACCACGCGCGAGGTCGCGGCCCGCCACGCCGAAACCGCCGACGCCCGCGTGACCCCGCGCCTGCGCCGCCTGGCCACGGACCCGGCGGAGGAGGAAGACGTCCAGTCGGCGGTCCGCAGCCGCATCACCCCCGAATCAGCGGTGTAGGGGCGGGGGCGGGTCGGCCGGGTCGGCGGGGCGAAGGGACGGGAGCAGCCCGGCCCGCGGCGCCACGGGAACCGGCGGCCGACGAGTGCCACACCCGCGGCCGAGGCCGGACGGTTCGCCGGGAGCGGATCGGGCGATCCCCGACGACCGCGCCCGGCCACCGGGCCGGCAGCAGCGGCGGGCACCGGTGCGCGGGACGGGCCCGGCCTGCCGGGCGGGGCCCGGGGCCACTCCCTGACCCTCCCGTGCCTGCCCCTGTTCCTACGAGGCACCGCCCAGCAGCCCTCCAACCCGCCCCCAGGGGGGCCTCAGCCGCCGCCCCTACCGCCGTCCCGCCGCCCGGACGAACCGCAGCGGCGTTCCCGGGCGGGCCTGGGCCGCTGCGTCCAGGGCCGGGCCCTGCGGGACCACGCCGACCACCGGGTAGCCGCCCGTGACGGGGTGGTCCGCGAGGAAGACCACCGGCATGCCGTCCGGCGGGACCTGTACCGCGCCCAGGACCATCCCCTCGCTCGGGAGCTCCCCGGACCGGGCGCGGGCCAGCGGCGGTCCGGCCTCGGTGCGCAGTCCGATCCGGTTCGACGCCGGGGACACCCGGTACACCGAACGCCACAGCGCGGCGAGCGAAGCCGGCTCGAACCAGTCCGCCCGCGGCCCCGGCCCCAGCGGGAGCACCAGCTCGGCCGGAGCCCCCGGCACCCGCAGCGCGTCCGCCCCGCGGACCGGGCCCGGTCCGGCCGGGCCGACCGGCAGCACCGTCCCCGCCACCGGTACGGCCGGGCCCAGCCCGGACAGCAGGTCCGTGGAGCGACTGCCCAGCACCGGCGGCACGCCCAGGCCTCCCCGGACGGCGACGTAGCTGCGCACCCCCGACTCCGCCCGGCCGACCTCCAGCACCGCCCCCGCCGGGACCCGGACCGGCGCTCCCCAGGCCGCCGGGCGACCGGAGATCCGTACCGCACACGGCGCACCGGTGACGGCCGCGGTCACCGCGCTCCCGGCCGGGCCCAGCACCCGCAGCCCGACCCCGTCCACGGTGGTCTCCAGCGCGGCCGTGTCCGGGGGGTTGCCCAGGAGCCGGTTGGCCAGGGCGTACGCTCCCGCGTCCAGGGCGCCGGACCGGGGTACGCCCAGGTGCGCGTACCCGGGCCGGCCCAGGTCCTGGACCGTGGTCAGCGCACCCGGCCGGACCACCTCCAGCGTCACCGCAGCCACAGAGCCCCCGCTCATCCCGCCACCTCCTCGAACCGCACCCGTACCCCCGGCGCGAACAGCGCCGCCGGCTCGCGCTGCGGGTCCCACAGCACCGCCTCCGTGGTCCCGATCAGCTGCCAGCCGCCGGGGGAGGAGCGCGGATACACCCCGGCGTACTCGCCCGCCAGCGCCAGCGAGCCCGCAGGGACGGCCGTCCGGGGCGTGGCCCGGCGCGGCAGGTGGAAGCGCTCCGCCAGCCCGGTCAGGTACCCGAACCCGGGAGCGAACCCGCAGAACGCCACCCGGAACACCACCGAGCCGACGACCTCCGCCACCTCCCGCTCGGCCGTGCCCCACAGCCGGGCCACCTCCGCGAGGTCCGGCCCGTCGTACCGCACCGGGACGGTGACCAGCGGCCCCTGCGTCTCCTCGAGCGGCGGCACCTCCCAGCGCACGATCCGCTCGGCCAGCGCCGCAGGCTCCCGTACGCCGTCCAGCAGCACCGTCCGCGCGGCCGGCACCACATCGCGTACGCCCCCGCCCGCCGCACCGCCCAGCTTGCCCGCCGGACCCCCCAGCTCGCCCGCCGCGCGCCGGCGCAGCACCTCCGCGTGGAGGGCGGCCACCTCGGCCGCCGAGTCCAGCTCGACCAGCACCGCCTCGCCGCCCACCACCACGGCCCTCACGCGAAGGCCTCCACGCGCACGCCCGCCTCCACCAGCGCCCCGCGCACCCGCAGCGCGAGCCCCGCCGCACCCGGGGTGTCCCCGTGCAGGCACAGCGACCGGGCCGCCACCGCGACCCGCGAGCCGTCCGCGGCCGTCACGGCGCCCTCGGCCGCCATCGCCACCGCCCGCGCGACCACCGCGTCAGGGTCGTGGACCACCGCCCCGGGCTCGCCGCGCGGCACCAGCGTCCCGGCAGCGGTGTACGCCCGGTCCGCGAAGGCCTCCGGTACGGGGGTCAGCCCGGCCGCCTCCGCGGCGGCCAGCAGCAGCGACCCGGGCAGGCCCAGCACCGGCAGGCCACCGCCCCCGGCCGCGGCCGCCGCCATGCGGATGCCGGCCACCACCGCGCCCGCCTGGTCGGCGTCGTACACGGTGCGGTTGTACAGCGCACCGTGCGGTTTCACGTACGACACCCTGGAGCCGGCCGCACGGGCGAAGACCTCCAGCGCCCCGATCTGGTACGCCACCTCGTCCGCGAGCTCGCCCGCCGGCACGTCCATCGCGCGCCGCCCGAAGCCTGCCAGATCGCGGTACGACACCTGCGCGCCGATCCGCACGCCCCGCTGCGCGGCCAGCTCGCAGACCCGCCGCATGATGGAGGGGTCCCCGGCGTGGAAGCCGCAGGCGACGTTGGCGCTCGTGACGACGGACAGCAGGGCCTCGTCGTCGGTCAGCGTCCAGCGCCCGAAACCCTCACCCAGGTCGGCGTTGAGATCGATCAGAGGTGTGATCATGGAAGCCATGGCGTGAGCGTAGAACAACGCGCACCGCGCGGTGGGCGCCCGCCCGCCGCCCCCGGACCGATCCGGCCGAACCATGCCGTTTGGGATGTTGTCCGTGTCAGCGCCTAATCTTTGTCCGTGACTCTCCCTGCCCCGGCGAAGCCCATCCCCTCCCCGGCGCCGGGCCCGGCCGCCGACGAGGGCCTGGCCCGGCGGCTGCGCGCGCTCGCCTGCACCGCCCCGCTGCACGACCTCGACGTCCGCAAGGCCAACCTCGCCGGCGAGTACGGGATCTACGCGATGGCGGAGGTCGCGCTCGCCGCGATCGACCTGGTCACGCTGAACATGGACTTCGACACCGGCGCCGACCACGAGCAGATAGTGGCCCGGCTGCTGCCGCGCGTCGCCGCCCAGGCCCCGCACCGGCCCACCGCCGAGCACGAGCGGGTGGCCCGCTGGGTGCTGGAGAACCTGATCAACGTCGGCAGCGTCGACCGCGGCTTCCGCGCGATCTACGGCACCTTCGGCCCCGACGGCGTCTACGTCCGCCGCGACTACGACTTCAAGCTGATCGAGGAGGTCCCCGGCTACGGCGGCGCCGTCTACCTCCGCACGACGGACGAGGCCGTCAACGTCCTGGTCGGCGCCCTCGACACCGACGTCACCAGCGCCCAGATCGCCGCCGAGGTCAAGCTGGAGGTCCTCGTCAGCCGGGGCCGCCTCGCGGACGCCCAGCTCGCCGCCGAGCAGGCCCGCTACCGCACCGTGCAGTACGCCGAGACCCTGCGCCGCACTCTCGACGCCACCCGGCGCAACGTGCGCGCCGTGGACTGGCTCCAGTCCGTGCCCGACATGATCGAGGAGGCCCTCGACCACGTCGCCGACCGCTACCGGCACGAGAACGCGATCCTCACCAACATCCGCAAGGCCCGCGACGAGGCGGAGGAGCCCGAGAACAAGCGGCGCGCCGCCGAGCTCGTCGACATCGTCAAGGACTGCATCCGCCGCCACACCCAGCTGCAGTCCCGGCTGCTCGACGCCGGACCGCTGTTCCGCGCCGAGCAGGACCGCCAGGCCTTCGCCGCGCCCGCACCCCGCTCCGGCATCGACCTGTACGGACAGCTGGTCGCCCCCGTCCTGCCGCTGCCCGTCGCCGACGCCACGCGCGTCACCGACGCCTTCTTCGCCCGCGGCACCGGCCTGCGCACGCCCGTCTCCGTACGGGTCGCGGACCTGGTGGAGATACTGCTCACCCCGCCGGTGGAGCGCGAGCACCTCGGCGCCGAGATGCCCGAGCCCGACCTCATCGCCACCCCCGACGACAGCCGCTTCAGCGAGGAGCAGCTCGCCGCCGCGATGGAGCTGCTGGACCTGCCGCACGACGCCCCGCGCCGCCTGTCCGGACTGCTCGCCGAGGCCCGGCGCAGCGACCCGGACCTGCCGTACCTGGTGGCCCTGCTGGCCGTCCACGCGGCCAGCCCGGCCGTCGGCACCGCCTACCGGCAGGGCGAGGAGCGGCTGCTGTTCGCCGTGGACGACGGTACGCAGCTCGACGACCCCGAGTTCGGCGGCGCCGACCTGATCGTGGGCACCGCCCTGCTGGACGCGGCCGCCATGACCGCGGACCGCACGGAGGCGGCATGACACCCCCGCAGACCCTGTCGGGTCCGCCGGTCACGTCGGCCCTGTCGGGTCCGCCGGTCACGTCGGCCCTGTCGGGTCCGCCGGTCACGTCGGCCCTGTCGGGTCCGCCGGTCCTGTCGGTCCCGTCGGCCCTGTCGGTCCCGCGGACCCCGCCGGCCCGGCACCGCCCGCGGCCGGAAGCCGGTGCCGCCGCCCCGCACCACCCCGTCCCCGTGAGCGCGCCCGTCCCGGCAGCCGCACCGTACGAGAGGCAGTACCCGTGAGCGACCACCACGCCGAGCACCCCGCGTGGAGCGAGCCCGACGCGCCGTCGGCTCCGGCCCCGGCCGGCTCACACGTGACCCCCGCCGACGCCGCGGACGCGGCCCGGCTCGTCGCGTTCGGCCTGCAGCCCAAGCTGCTGCCCGCCCGCGACGCCGAGTACGCCGAGCTGCTGCGCCGCTACCGCGAGGACCCCGCCTTCGGCCGCCTCGCCGACGCCGTCGCCACCGGCCTCGGCCTCGTCGTCCTGGAGGTCTCGCCGCGCGCCGGCATGGCCGTCGCCGCCGGCGAGGACTCCGTCTTCGCCGTCCGCATGGGCGACTACGCCCGCCGCACCACCGCCGACTCCGGCGACCGCTTCCTGCACGGCCTCGCCCACCTCGCCGTTGCCGCCCTCGCCTTCCCGCGCCCCGAGGACCTCGCCGACGACGGCTACATCGGCCGCGTCACCGTCAACGGCGTCGACGCATTCGTCCGCCAGGCCTGCCGCCGCCTGGAGGAGCGGGCCGAGGAGCTCGGCGAGAACACCGACCCGGCCAGCGACGCCCCCGGTCTCGAAGCCGCCTGGCGCGTCTATGCCCGCCGCAGCGCGACCGGCGCCACCAAGGACGCCCGCCGCCTCGCCGGCTCCACCACCGGCATCGTCGGCAAGGCCACCGCCTTCCTCACCGACTCCGGCTTCCTCCAGCGGACCGGGGACGACGCCGGCGGCACCTACCGCACCACCCCCCGCTACCAGCTCCAGGTCCGCGACATGGCGGGCAGCGCGGCCATGGCCGAGCTCCTGGAGCTCGGCGTGGTCCCCGTCAGCGACGGCACCGCCAGCCTCCTCCCGCCGCCCGAGGGCGACGACCTGGAGCTCGCGCCCGACGCCGGCCTCCCCTTCCACGCCTGAGCCCCCCGGGCCCGTCCCCCACGCGCCCGAGACCCCGCCTCCCGTACCACCCACCAGACACCACGAGAGCCCGCCGCCATGTACGAGCTGTCCCGGATCCGCCTCTACTCCATCGGGCCCGCCGGCGCACGCTACGCCGACACCGTGCTCGACCTGCGCGGAGTCGGAGAGCCGGTGCCCCACCCGGCGCCCACCCAGGCGGAGTTCTTCGAGGACGAGCCCACCGGCCCGCCGCGCCGCCCCGCGCCCGCCGGCGTCCTCTTCCTGGAGAACGGCGGCGGCAAGTCCGTCCTGCTCAAGCTGATCTTCTCGGTCATGCTCCCAGGCCACCGCAACACCCTCGGCGGGGCCAGCTCGGGCGTCCTGCGCAAGTTCCTGCTCGCCGACGACTGCGGCCACGTCGCCCTGGAGTGGCAGCACACCCAGACCGGCGAGTGCGTCGTCGTCGGCAAGGTCAGCGAATGGCGCGGCCGCCAGGTCTCCAACGACCCGCGCAAGTTCGCCGAGGCCTGGTACTCCTTCCGCCCGGGCCCCGGTCTGAGCCTCGACAACCTCCCCGTCGCCGAGGCGACCGCCGTGCGCCCGCCCGTCGAGGGCGCCTCCGGCGCGCAGGGCCGGCGCCGCACCATGAAGGGCTTCCGCGACGCCCTCACCGAGGCGGGCAAGGCCTACCCGCACCTCGAGGTGTACTTCGAGGAGATCCACGACCGCTGGAACGAGCACCTGACCGAGCTCGGCCTCGACCCCGAACTCTTCCGCTACCAGCGCGAGATGAACGCCGACGAGGGCGAGGCCGCCGGCCTCTTCGCGGTCAAGAAGGACTCCGACTTCACCGACCTGCTGCTGCGCGCCGTCACCGACACCCGCGACACCGACGGCCTCGCCGACCTCGTGCACGGCTTCGGCAACAAGCTCGGCCGCCGCGCCGAGCTCATGGCCGAACGCGACTTCACCGCCGGCTCGGTGGACCTCCTGAACAGGATCGTCGAGGCCGCCGCGACCCGCTCCCGGCTCCGCGACGTCCACGCCGGGGCCGAGCGCCGCACCCGCACCCTCGTCCGCCGGCTCTCCGCCCGCGCCGCCGAGGAGCGCGGCCGGGCCGCCGAGCTCGCCCAGCGCGTCACCGGTGCGGCCCACGCCGTCACGGCCGCCGAGTCCGCCCGCGAGCGCAGCGCCGCCGTCTCCGCCGAACTCGCCTACCGGCACGCCTCCCTGGCCCTGACCGTCGCCGACAAGGCCGCCGCCGCGCAGCGCCGCGAACTCCTCGAGGCCCGCACCCTGCACGCCGCCTGGCAGGCCGCCGAGATCGTGCTGCGCCACCGGGCCGCCGCCGACCGCTCCGCCCGGGTCGCCGCCGCGATCCTGGAGGCCGAACGGGACGCCGCCCCGGCCCTAGCCGCCCGCGCCACGGCCGCCGCCGCCCTCGTACGCGCCCTGCACACCGCCGCCGAGAACGGCGAGAACCTGGCCAACGAGGAGGAGGAACGCTCCGCCGCCCTCCAGGCCGCGGGCGAGGCCGCCCACCGCGACGCCACCGCCGCCGCGACCGCCGCCCAGCGCGCCCGCAGCGAAGCCGAGCACCTGCGCGCCCGGCTCGCCGAAGTCCAGCAGGAGACCGCCGAGGCCGTCCGCGCCGGCTGGCTCGACGACTCCGCGCCCGACGCCGACCCCGCGCGCGCCGCCCTCGCCGCCAGCGACGCCGAGACCGCCGCCGTGGCCGCCTGGGACGAGGCCCGCGAGGCCGCCCGCGCCGCCACCGACACCGCCCGGGAGGCCGCCGCCGCGGAATCCCGGGCCGAACTCACCGCCGCCCGCGCCGCGGACGCGGCCGACGCCGCCGAAGCCGCCCACGCCGCGGAGCAGCAGGCCGCCGCCTCGCTGGCCGCATCCCCCCGCCTGGCCGCCCTCCTGGGCCTCCCCTCGGCCCCGGGCCAGGCCGCTGCCTCGGCCTCCGACCCGGCCCGCGTCCCGCACCCGCGCGCCGAGGGCGGCACCGCCACTGGCGCCCCCGCGCCCGAAGCCCCTGCCGGCGCACTGACCGCCGAGGACCTCGACCGCGGCGCCGACGAGCTGCGCACGCTGCTCACCGACGCGGTCGCCTCCGCCGAACGCCAGCTCTTCGACCTGCGCACCGCCGCCGCCGACGACGCCCGCATCCTCGGCGCCCTCGGCGACGGCGGGCTCCTGCCGCCCGGCCCCGATGTCCTCGCCACCGTCGAGTACCTCGGCGAGCACGGCATCCCGGCCCTGCCCGGCTGGCGCTACCTCGCCCAGTCCGTCGACCCCGCCGACCACGCCGCCGTCCTCGCGGCCCGCCCGGAACTCGTCGACGGCGTCGTCATCACCGACCCCGACACCCACTCCCGCGCCCGCGAGGTCCTCAGCGGCGCCGCCCTGCTGCCCCGCTCCACCGTCGCCGTCGGCACCGCCGCCGCCCTCCTCGCCCCCCTGCCCCCGGCCGACGGCCCCGCCGACCCGGGCGCCTCCGGCATCTTCATCGTCCCGCCGAACCCGGCCATGCACGACGAGCACGCCGCCGACGAGGAGCGCCAGGCGCTGCGCACCCGCGCCACCGCCCGCGACACCGAGATCCGCGAGCTGGCCGCCCGCCTCGCCGGGGACCGCGAACTCGCCGCCCGCCTCGCCTCCTGGCGCACCGGCTGCCCGCCCGGCCGCCTCGCCGAGCTGGCCCGGCAGGCCGAGGCCGCCCGCGCCTTCGCCGAGGAGGCCGACGCCGAGCTCGCCGAGGCCCGCACCGCCCGCGCCGAGGCCGACGAGGCCGCCGCCGACGCCACCCGCGTCCGCGACGAGCGCCAGGACACCGCCCAGCGCGCCCGCCGCGCCGCCGACGCCCTCGCCGGCCTCGCCTTCCGCCTGCGCGAACGCGCCGGCTGGCAGGCCAAGGTCCGCGAACTCGCCGACGAGGCCGCCGAGTCCGAGGCCCGCGCCGAGATCTGCCTGGACCGCGCCCGCGCCGCCGACGAGGACCGCCGCGCCGCCCAGCGCGCCGCCGACGACGCCCGCCGCACCGCCCGCGCCCTGCGCGCCGAGCGCGCCGAGATCGCCGGCGCCCCCGAGGCCCTCCCAGAGGACGACGCCGCCGCGGCCGGCCACCGCCCGCTGCCCGACCTCCGCGAGGCCTACCGGGCCGCCTCCCAGCTCTACGAGAAGGTCGGCGTCGGCGCCGACCTGCGCGCCGACCAGGCCCGCGCCGAGGGCGAGGAGAGCGCCGCCCTCGCCGAGCTCGACCGCCTCACCAACAAGGTCCGCACCCGCGCCGCCCAGCTCCTGGAAGGCACCGACGGAGCCGACGGCCCCTCCCGCCAGGCCGCCGCCGCCCGCGCCGAGGCCCTCGTGCAGATGCTGGAGACCCGCGCCTCCGCCGCCAGCGAGCAGCTCGGCCGGCTGCGCGGCGAGGCCGAACGCCACGCCCCCGCCGAGGGCGAGGCCCACACCGACCTGCCCGAGGAGCTCGTCCCCGAGGACGTCGACCACGCGCAGGGCCTCCTGCGCACCGCCACCGCCCAGCTCGCCGCCCACACCGCGGCCGTCGAGACCGCCCGGGCCGCCCACGCCGACCTGCTGCGCGCCCACCGCACCGCCGAGGACGGCGCCGGCGGCTTCGACGAGACCGCCGCCCTGCTGCGGGACCTCCTGCGCGATCACGCCCCGCAGGACGAGGAGCAGGAGCCGGCCCCCTACCCGGGCACCCTGGAGGAGGCCCGGCAGTCCGCCGCCGAGACCCGCCGCTCCCTGCGCGGCTGCGCCGCCGACCTCTCCGGCGCCGAGGCCGCCGTCCGCGAGGCGAGCGACATCCTGGTCCGCCACGCCAACGCCACCCGCTACGAGCAGGTACGCACCCCCGCGCGCCAGCAGATCCGCGAACTGCCCGCCTCCGCGCTGCCCGAGCACGCTGCGGCCTGGGCGGCGGCCTTCGCGCCCCGCCTGCGCGTCCTCACCGACGAGCTCGCCCAGCTGGAGCGCAATCGCGACAGCATCGTCGACCGGCTGCGCGGACTGGTCGAATCCGCCCTGGCCACCCTGCGCTCCGCCCAGCGCCTCTCCCGCCTGCCCGAGGGCCTCGGCGAATGGTCGGGCCAGGAGTTCCTGCGCATCCGCTTCGAGGAGCCCGACCAGGCCACCCTCACCGAACGCCTCGGCGAGGTCATCGACGACGCCACCCGCACCGCCGTGAAGAAGAACGGCGGCTCCTCCTTCGGCGAGGGCCGGCGCGACGGGATGTCCCTGCTGCTGCGCGGCGTCCAGGCGGCCCTGGAGCCCAAGGGGGTCTCGGTGGAGATCCTCAAGCCCGATGCCGTGCTGCGCGCCGAGCGCGTCCCCGTCGGCCAGATGGGCGACGTCTTCTCCGGCGGGCAGCTGCTGACCGCCGCGATCGCCCTCTACTGCACGATGGCGGCCCTGCGCAGCAACGACCGCGGCCGCGACAAGCACCGCCACGCGGGCACGCTGTTCCTCGACAACCCCATCGGGCGCGCCAACGCCACGTACCTGCTGGAGCTCCAGCGGGCCGTCTCGGACGCCCTCGGCGTCCAGCTCCTCTACACCACGGGCCTGTTCGACACCACGGCACTGGCCGAGTTCCCGCTGGTGATCCGGCTGCGCAACGACGCCGACCTGCGGGCGGGCCTGAAGTACATCAGCGTCGAGGAGCACCTGCGCCCCGGTCTGCCCCAGCAGACCGCCGAGGGCGAGACGATCCACGGCGAGATCACGGCCACCCGCATGTTCCGCCGGTCCACCGCGACCGCCTGATCCGTCCCCGCGCGGCCCGTCCCCGCCCGGCCCGTCCCCGGGCAGCCCGTCATCCCCGGGCAGTCCGTCCCCGGGCCGCGCGGGCGGGTCAGCCGCGGCCGGAGCCGGCCCGGTAGCGCCCGTCCGCGCCCGCCGGGGCCGCGGGCCACACGGCCGGCCGGCCGCCGGGGCCGCTCGCACCGCCCCGCGGTATGCGGCCCGCCCGGCCGTCCGCCGCGGTCCGGGCCTCCCGGCGGGCCCGCCGGGTCTCGCGGCGCAGGCTGCGCGCGGTGCTGCTCGGCTCCGACACCACCCCGTTGCGCTGGTTCCACATCTGCCGGGTGATCAGTACGTCCAGCACGCCCCACGTGGCCACCACGGTTCCCGCTATGGCGCCGAGCCCCATCGGGAAGGCGAGCCAGGAGCCGGTGAGCATCAGGAAGAAGGTGATCGTCGCCTCCGTCAGCATGACGGCGACGATCAGCACCGCCCGCACCGCCGACTCCCGCACCGGATCCGGCAGCCGGCGCCGCCGGGCCGGCTCCTCCTGCCACAGCGACCGCCGCCCCACACCCCCGGCCCCCGCACCCGGCTGCACGCCCCCGCCCGCAAGCAGGCCCGCGCCCGCCCCCGAGCCCGCGCCCGCCTCCACCTCCGCTTCCGCGCCGACGTCCCCGTACATCCCCGTCACACCCACGGCACGCTCCCTCCCCTCCGCACTGCCGGACATGTCTACCCGTCTACCCGGCCGCACCCGGCCAAACGACTCCGCCCGACGAATCCCCTCGAACAGGTAGACGTGCGACGGCGCCGAGAGATTCCCGTGAGATTCCCGCAATGCGGACTCCTCCCGCATTCCGTCCATCGCGGAACGAAGAATTCCAGCCATCCATCCCGTTGCGGGGACCGAGGCCCCACGGAGTGTCATCTGCCACATAACGGGCTGCACTTGACCGGATGTATCGGACAACTCGTGATCTTCGCCAGGGCCTCAGGCCGAAAACGTCCGGACACGCCTTCGAAGCCGCTCCGTGGCAGTAGTAGGCTCACGCCGTTTAAATGACGGAACACCAACCCCGGGCAAAGGGGTTGAGCTGGGGGAGGCTGGGGAGGCCATGCGCTTTCGCGGGAAGTCCATCCGCCGGAAGATCGTGGCGCTGCTGCTCGTGCCGCTCGTCTCCCTCACCGCCCTGTGGGGCTTCGCCACCGTCATCACCGGCCGCGAAGCCGTCCAACTCCTCGACGTCGCCTACGTCATCGACAAGGTCGGCTATCCCATCGAGGACGTCGTCCGCGTCATCCAGAAGGAACGCCGCCAGACCCTCGTCGTCCTCGGCGACCCCCGCGCCTCCACCGCCACCACCGAACTCACCAAGCGCCGCACCGCCACCGACGAGCTCGTCGACAAGATCAGCAAGAGCGCCAAGGACCCCGAGGTCGTCGAGGAGCTCAGCCCCGCCGCCGCCCAGCGCCTGAACTCCATCCTCGACGCCTTCCACGGCATCGGCGCCCTGCGCCGCTCCGTCGACCAGAGCACCCTGGACCCCAACCAGGCGCTCGAGCTCTACAGCCGGCTCGTCGACCCCTGCTACGAGTTCCTGATGAACCTCCACGCCCTCGAGAACGTGGAGATGGACAAGCAGGGCCGCGCCCTCGTCGGCATCACCCGCGCCCGCGAAACCCTCTCCCGCGAGGACGCCGTCATCGCCGCGGCCCTCGCCGCCCGCAACGTGAGCGCCACCGACATCCGGCACGTCTCCGACTTCGCCGCCAACCGCACCCTGCTCTACGAGTTCAACCTCGCCATCCTCCCCGGCGCCGACCGCGACCTCTTCGAGCAGTACTGGAACGGCCCCGACACCAAGCCCCTGCGCGACGCGGAGGAACGCTTCCTCACCGGCGGCCCCGGCAAGAACCCCCGCGCCCTCACCGCCGCCCAGTGGGACGAGGCCGCGAACAAGGTCCTCGACGACCTCGCCACCATGGGCACCGCCGCCGGCGACCGCTACCAGAAGCGCGTCGAACCCGTCGCCATGGACGTCCTCCTCCAGGCCGCCGTCGCCGGCATCCTCGGCTTCATCGCCCTCGCCGTCTCCCTCGTGATGTCCGTCCGCATCGGCCGCGACCTCGTCCGGGACCTCTCCCGCCTGCGCAAGGAGGCCCACGAGGTCTCCGGCGTCCGCCTGCCCGCCGTCATGCGCCGCCTCGCCGCCGGCGAACACGTCGACGTCGAGACCGAAGCCCCCCGCCTGGAGTACGAGAAGGACGAGGTCGGCCAGGTCGGCCAGGCCCTCAACACCCTCCAGCGCGCCGCCGTCGAAGCCGCCGTCAAGCAGGCCGAACTCCGCAAGGGCGTCTCCGAGGTCTTCGTCAACCTCGCCCGCCGCAACCAAGTCCTGCTGCACCGGCAGCTCACCCTCCTCGACACCATGGAGCGCCGCACCGAGGACGCCGAGGAGCTCGCCGACCTCTTCCGCCTCGACCACATGACCACCCGCATGCGCCGCCACGCCGAAGGCCTCGTGATCCTCTCCGGCGCAGCCCCCTCCCGGCAGTGGCGCAGGCCCGTGCAGCTGATGGACGTCGTCCGCGCCGCCGTCGCCGAGGTCGAGGACTACGAGCGCATCGAGGTACGCCGCCTGCCCCGCCTCGGCATCGCCGGCCCCGCCGTTGCCGACGTCACCCACCTCGTCGCCGAACTCCTCGAGAACGCCACCGTCTTCTCGCCCCCGCACACCGCCGTCCAGGTCCACGGCGAGCGCGTCGCCAACGGGTTCACCCTCGAGATCCACGACCGCGGACTCGGCATGAACCCCGAGGCCCTCCTCGACGCGAACCTCCGACTCGCAGAGACCCCCGAGTTCGAGCTCTCCGACACCGACCGCCTCGGTCTCTTCGTCGTCAGCCGCCTCGCCCAGCGCCACGGCATCAAGGTCGTCCTCCAGCCCAGCCCGTACGGAGGCACCACCGCCGTGGTGTTCCTGCCGGCCGCCCTGCTCACCGAAGCCCCCGACACCCACGGCGCCGGCGCCCGCCCCGCCGACGGCGGCAAGCACGGCAGAAACGTCACCGCCGGCCGGCGCCCCGCCCACACCGCCTCCGCCGCCGTGCACCGCAGCCCCGCCGGCAAGCCCCTGCCCGCCGGCGGCGGCCGGCGCGGCCCGGTCGAACTCGAGGCCCCGCTGGGCCTCCTCGGCCTCGACGGCCTGGACGAGCCCACCACCCTGGACGAGCTCGGCACCGGCATCGCAGGCCTCACCGGCGTCGGCGGCCGCCCCGCCATGGCCACGCTCGACGACGAGACCCCGCCCCACGGGACCCCGCGCAGCGCCCTGCTGGGGCTGCGCCCCGCCGACCTGTCGCACCCCGAGCGCAAGGGCGCCCGGGACCGCGAGCGGGAGCCCCTGGCCCCGACCGGCCCCGTCCGGCTGGAGAGCCACCGCGCCGACGCGGCGGTCCGCAGCTCCCGCCCCGAGGCCGCCCGCGGCTCCGGGCCCGTGCCGCTCCCGCGCCGGCGCCCCACCCCGACGCTGGTCGCCGAGCACGGCCGCCGGGTGGAGCCCCGCCCCGTCTCGGTGGTCCCGCAGCCGGCGCCCGAGACCGCGGCGGACCTCCGGCCGCCGACCACCACCGGCCCCGGGGGGCTGCCCAAGCGCGTCCGCCAGGCCAGTCTGGCGCCCCAGCTGAAGGCCACCCGGGCGCCGGCGCCCGGCGAAGCCGCGCCCGACCCGGTGACCGAGCGCGACGCCGAGGACGTACGCCTGCGCATGTCCGCGCTCCAGCGGGGCTGGACGGCGGGCCGCAAGCAGCAGGACCGGCAGGAGCGGCTGGAGCGGCCGGAGCGCCAGGACCGGCAAGAGCAGCAGCAGGCAGACCAGGCAGACCAGGCAGACCAGGCAGACCAGGCTCAGCAGCCCGACCAGGCACAGAAGCCACAGCACGCACAGCAGTCCGAGCCCGCGGTGGGCACCAGCGCCGCCCCGGGTCCCGCGAGCGGGAACGAGAACGAGGGGGACGGTCGATGACCGCACCGCACACCGGCAACGACACCCGGAGCCGCGGCTCCGGCCAGCTCAACTGGCTCCTCGACGAGCTCGTCGACCGGGTCGGCAGCATCCGCAAGGCGGTGGTCCTCTCCGGCGACGGCCTGCCCACCGGCAGCTCCAAGGACCTGACCCGCGAGGACAGCGAGCACCTGGCCGCCGTGGCCTCCGGCTTCCACAGCCTGGCCAAGGGCGTCGGCCGCCACTTCGACTCCGGCAGCGTCCGCCAGACCGTGGTCGAGCTCGACGAGGCCTTCCTCTTCGTGATGGCCGCCGGCGACGGAAGCTGCCTGGCCGTGCTGTCCGATGCCGACTCCGACGTCGGCCAGGTCGCGTACGAGATGACCCTGATGGTCAAGCGGGTGGGCGACCACCTGTCGACCGCGCCGCGCTCCGGGCCAGCCGGAGGGTGAGTCGTACCGCATGAGCGAATCAGGCCAGGAGCTCCAGGACACCCAGGACAGCCAGGACAGTCGGGACGGGGACGGCCAGGACGGCCGGTACGAGCCGCAGCCCGCGCACCCGCACTGGTTCGACGACGAGGCGGGTCCCGTCGTACGCCCGTACGCCATGACCCGCGGCCGGACCAGCCACGCCGGTCGGCACCGGCTCGACCTGATCGCACTCGTCATCGCCGAGCCGGCGGCCGACGACCCCGTCTGGGACATGACCCTGTCCCCGGAACACGCCCACATCCTCGACCTGTGCCGCCGGCGGGCGCAGTCGGTCGCCGAGCTGGCGGCGGAACTCGACCTCGCGGTCGGGGTCGTACGGGTCCTGATCGGGGACCTGGCGGATGAGGAACTGGTCCACGTGACCCGGCCGGTGCCGCCGGCCGAACTGCCCGATGAATCCATTCTGCGTGAGGTGATCGATGGCCTTCGGGCGCTCTAGCCGCACCGGTGCCATGCACGCCGTGTCGCCGGTCGAGCCGCTTACCCTGAAGATCCTCGTCGCGGGAGGCTTCGGGGTGGGCAAGACCACCCTGGTCGGCGCAGTGAGCGAGATCAGACCGCTGCGGACCGAGGAATCGCTCTCCGAGCCCGGCATCGGCATCGACGACACCGGGGGAGTCGAGGGCAAGAGCACCACCACCGTGGCCATGGACTTCGGGCGCATCACCCTGCGCGAGGACCTGGTGCTGTACCTCTTCGGCACCCCGGGGCAGGACCGCTTCTGGTTCCTGTGGGACGAGCTGGCCCAGGGCGCCCTCGGCGCCGTGGTCCTCGCCGACACCCGCCGGCTGGCCGACTGCTTCGCCGCCGTCGACTACTTCGAGCGCCGCGAGATCCCCTTCGTGGTCGCCGTGAACTGCTTCGACGGGGCGGAACGCCACCCCGTGGTGACCGTACGGGAGGCACTCGACCTCGACGCCGAGGTGCCGGTGCTGCTGTGCGACGCCCGCGACCGGGAATCGGTCAAGGACGTCCTGGTGGGGGTCGTCGAGCACGCGATGTCCCTGGCCCGCGCCCGCCGGCAGAGCCTGACGGCGGGGACGTGAGCGGGTGGCCTGACCCGGTGGTGTGACGGGAGGCGGCCCGTACCCCCGCCGACTGGGGTACGGGCCGCGGCTCTCATGGGGGGATCCAGGGCCTCGGTCGCGGCGTCGGGCGCGGCGCGAGACTGTGGAGCGAGTGTGAACCTGTGGCCGGGGGCCGTCAAGCGTTCGCGCAACAGCACCTGTTCGGGGGCCGGCTGTCCTTCGACGTCCGTTGCGGGAGCGTCACGCCGGGCTGCCCCGAGCGCCCCGAGCGCCCCGAGCGCCCCGAGCGCCCCGAGCGCCCCGGGCGCCCCGGGCGTACGCGCCGCCGCCGCAGCGCTTCCTCACCCCCGCACGGCGACCACCGCCGAGCCGTGCCCGAACAGCCCCTGGTTCGCGGTGATTCCGGCCCGCGCCCCCCGCACCTGCCGCGCTCCGGCCGTACCCCGCAGCTGCCAGGTCAGCTCGCACACCTGCGCGATCGCCTGGGCGGGCACCGCCTCCCCGAAGGCGGCCAGCCCGCCGCTGGGGTTCACCGGGATCCGGCCGCCGAGCGCGGTCGCCCCCTCCCGTACGAGCTTGGCCGCCTCGCCCGCGCCGCACAGGCCGATGTCCTCGTACCACTCCAGCTCCAGCGCGGTCGACAGGTCGTAGACCTCGGCCAGCGAGAGGTCCTCCGGTCCGAGCCCGGCCTCCTCGTAGGCGGCGCGGGCGATGGAGGCCCGGAAGGACTCGGT
Source organism: Streptomyces sp. NPDC046876 (assembly GCF_040645035.1). Lineage (NCBI taxonomy): Bacteria > Bacillati > Actinomycetota > Actinomycetes > Kitasatosporales > Streptomycetaceae > Streptomyces > Streptomyces sp. NPDC046876. The sequence goes on from NZ_JBEYXK010000054.1 coordinate 44,980, forward strand.
CCGGGACGGTCCGGGCTGGGTCGCCATGCCCGTCCGTGAATCGGTGGCGATGTCCGGCAGGTCGAGCACCGTACGCGGATACGTCGGCGTCACCGTCGACACCGCCCGGATCCGCACCGGGTCCGCCACCCCGCGCGAGCGCGCGAACTCCATGCTGCTCAGCACCAGCGCCGCCCCTCCGTCCGAGGTGGCACAGATGTCGAGCAGCCGCAGCGGATCCGCCACCACCGCCGAAGCCGCGACCTCCTCCGCGGTCACCGCCGACCGGTAGCGGGCCAGCGGATTCAGCGCGCCGGCCGCCGCGTTCTTCACCTTGACCAGCGCGAAGTCCTCCGGGGTGTCCCCGTACACGGCCATCCGCCGCCGCGCGTACAGCGCGAAGTACGCGGGGTTCGTCGCCCCCAGCACCCGGAACCGCAGCCAGTCCGGATCGTCCGGCCGGTCCCCGCCTGCCGGGGCGAAGAACCCCTTGGGCGCGGCGTCCGCCCCGACCACCAGCACGACGTCGGCCAGCCCCGCCAGGATCTGCGCACGGGCGGTCCCGATCGCCTGGGCTCCGGAGGCGCAGGCCGCGTATACGCTGGTCACCCGCGCGCCCTGCCAGCCGAGGGCCTGGGCGAAGGTCGCGCCGGCGACGTAGCCCGGGTACCCCGAGCGCACGGTGTCCGCGCCGACCACGGACTGCACGTCGGTCCAGTCCAGCCCGGCGTCGGCGAGCGCGGCCTTGGCGGCCGCCCGCCCGTACTCGACGAAACTCCGGCCCCACTTGCCCCAGGGGTGCATGCCGGCTCCCAGGACGGCGACGTCGGTGTTCACGACAGGCCTCCGGCGGGGGCGGGGGTGGGGGTGGGGGTTGGAGTGGGCGTGGGCGTGGGCGTGGGGGATTGCGCGTTACCCTTTGACGCCACCGGGCGGAAGTGCCATGTGGTCCATGTGGTGTCGGCCGTCTCGTTGAGTACCCCGCCGACCACCTCGACCTCCATCCCGACGGCGAGATCGGCCACGGTGATCCCGGGCGCCGCCTGCCCGAGCACCACCATCCCCTCCGCCGGGAGCTCCACGGCGACCAGGGTGTACGGCTCCCACGGCGCGTCCGGTTCCGACACGTACGGCGCGGGCGGCCGGTACCGCCCGTCGGTGTACGACCACACCCGGCCGCGGGGGGACAGCGGAACCTCCTCCAGCCGGCCGTTTCCGGCGCAGTGGGGGTTGCGGCAGTACGCGTCCTCGCGGGGGAAGAACACCGCGGCGCAGGCGGAGCAACGGGTGCCGAGCAGGCGGAAGCCACCCTCCGGGCCGTCTGCGTCTACGGTGAACCACCCGCTCACGACGGGCTTACGTGTGCGGTCCAAGCGGTCCAAGCGGTCCAAGCGTTCCAAGGCCCCTCCCGAGCAGCGGTATCTGACGATCCGTCAGAAGTCTGCCGTGTGGGTGGGCCTGTGGGTAGGGGGCTGTGAGTCGGGGCTCAAGGCCGGGTGGATCCCACGGCCACCGGGAAGTCGAAGTAGGTGTCGGGGAAAGCCTCCGGCTTGTACGTGAAATGCCACCACTCCTCGGGCAGGTTCACGAAACCCTCGGCCCCCAGCACCCGCACCAGCAACTGCCGGCTGGCCCGCGCCGCACCCGTGATCCGCGGATCGTCCGTGTGCGAGATCGGATCGAACCGGTCGAACGCCGTCCCCATGTCGACGGAACGCCGAAACGGCAGCCGCACCAGCGTCACGTCCACCGTGCTCCCGCGGCTGTGACCGGACTTCTCCGCGATGTACCCCTCCGGAATCAGCCGCGACTTGTCGACGTCCGGGTAGAACTCCGCCTTCGTCCGCTGATCGTCCGGATCCGCAGCCCACCGCACGAACCGGTCCACGGCACGCTGCGGCCGGTAGCAGTCGTAGACCAGCAGCGAATACCCGCGCCGCAGCAGCACTCGCTGCGCCCGCCGCAACGCCTCGGCCGCGGGCCGGGCCAGCAGGCAGACGGGCTCCTCGTACCCGTCCACGACCCCGCCCGTGAAGTTGTGCTCGCCCGCGTACCGGATGTCCTGCCCGATACTCGGATCCACATCCGCCAGAGCCGTGAACCCGGGCGCCGCCGACCCGCCCAGCAGCAGCGCCGCACACCCTGCAACCACCGTCATCCGCATGCGCCTTGGCATACCATCGCGGCATGCCGGCACACGTGAGGGACTCGCACTGCTCCACCTGCGGAGGACTGTTCGACACCACCGACTGGCCCCGTACGTGCGGCTCCTGCGGCGCGGTCACCTACCGCAACCCGCTCCCGGTCGCCGTCACCCTGCTCCCCGTCGAGGACGAGGCCGGCACGGGGCTCGTGGTGATCACCCGCACCATCGAGCCGGCCCTGGGCGGAATCGCCCTGCCGGGCGGCTTCATGGACTTCGGCGAGGACTGGCGGGACGCGGTCGTACGGGAACTGCGCGAGGAGACGGGCATCCACGCCCCGGCGGCCGAGGTCACCCTGGCCGACGCGATGAGCTCCCCGGCGGGCCACCTGCTCCTCTTCGGCCTCCTGCCGACGCGCCCGCTGGCCTCCCTGCCCCCGTCGGCCGCCACGGACGAGACCACGGGCTGGCACGTCCTGCACGGCCCGGCAGAACTCGCGTTCCCCCTGCACACGAGGGCTGTGGCGGGGTGGTTCGCGGGGCTGTACGGGTGAGGGACGGGGCGGATCTGTTGGGCGGTGCCTCGTGGGAACGGGGTCACGGTGGGGCGGGGTCGGGCGGTGTCCGGGGGCTTCCCGGCCGCCCATTGTCCTTTCGGTGCGGGCCGGCGCGTCAAGGGCGCTCCCTGCGGTCGCGTCGCTGCGCGATGGCCTT
>NZ_JBEYXK010000055.1:0-46236 GCF_040645035.1 Streptomyces sp. NPDC046876
CCGACGCCCCCATCATCACCACCGACGCACGCCACCGCGCCGACGCCAAGAGCGCCCTCATCACCCTCGTCGAACACGCCCTCATGGCACGACTGCGGTAGTCGTCCTGCACCGGCCCTCCGACCGGTCCGCGTACGCGAAGGCCCCCCGTGTCCTGCCGGCACGGGGGGCCTCGTCGTGGGCACGGGGCTCGTCGTGGGCACGGGGACGTCATCGGGCGCCCCGCCCCGGACATGCGTCAGGCCCCGCACCCTTTTCGGGTGCGGGGCCTGACGGCGTACTGCGGGTCAGCCCTGCCAGCTGTGCGGGGCGCGGAAGCCCAGGGTCCGCTCCAGGCGGCGCCAGCCGGCCTGGGAGCCGATGCGGTGCACCGGGCGGGTCTGCGGAGTGGCGGCGGCGCGGGCGAGCAGGATCGCGGTGATCGCGGCCAGCTCCTCCGGCTCGGCGTTGCCCTTCTCGACGCGCAGCAGGGTGTCGGCAGTCTTGCTCATGTGTGGCAGGTCTCCTTCGCTCGTTACTGCGGCGGGTTGCCGTGCTTGCGGGACGGCAGATCGGCGTGCTTGCTGCGGAGCATCGCGAGGGCGCTGATCAGCGTCTCGCGGGTGTCGGCGGGGTCGATGACGTCGTCGACGAGGCCGCGCTCGGCCGCGTAGTACGGGTGCATCAGCTCGGCCTTGTACTCCTTGACCATGCGGGCGCGCATGGCCTCCGGGTCCTCGGCCTCCGCGATCTGCTTGCGGAAGATGACGTTCGCGGCGCCCTCGGCGCCCATGACCGCGATCTCGTTCGTCGGCCAGGCGTAGGTGATGTCCGCGCCGATGGACTGCGAGTCCATGACGATGTACGCGCCGCCGTAGGCCTTGCGCAGGATCAGGCTGATCCGCGGGACGGTGGCGTTGCAGTACGCGTACAGCAGCTTCGCGCCGTGGCGGATGATGCCGCCGTGCTCCTGGTCGACGCCCGGCAGGAAGCCGGGGACGTCCAGCAGCGTGATGATCGGGATGTTGAAGGCGTCGCACATCTGGACGAAGCGCGCGGCCTTCTCGGAGGCCTCGATGTCGAGGACGCCGGCCAGGTGGGCGGGCTGGTTGGCGACGATGCCGACGACCTGGCCGTCGAGGCGGGCCAGGGCGCAGATGATGTTGCGGGCCCAGCGCTCGTGGATCTCCAGGACGTCGCCGTCGTCGACGAGCTCCTCGATGACCTTGTGCATGTCGTACGGGCGGTTGCCGTCCGCGGGGACCAGGTCCAGCAGGACGTCCGAGCGCCGGTCGGCAGGGTCGGAGGTCTCGTGGACCGGCGGGTTCTCGCGGTTGTTGGAGGGCAGCATCGAGATGAGGTAGCGCACCTCGGCGATGCAGGTCTCCTCGTCGTCGTACGCGAAGTGCGCGACACCGGAGGTCTCGGCGTGCACGTCGGCGCCGCCGAGGCCGTTCTGGGTGATCTCCTCGCCGGTGACGGCGCGGACGACGTCGGGGCCGGTGATGAACATCTGCGAGGTGTCGCGGACCATGAAGACGAAGTCCGTCAGGGCCGGCGAGTACGCGGCGCCGCCGGCGCAGGGGCCCAGCATCACGGAGATCTGCGGGATGACACCCGAGGCCTTGGTGTTGCGCTGGAAGATGCCGCCGTACCCGGCGAGGGCGGAGACGCCCTCCTGGATGCGGGCGCCGGCGCCGTCGTTCAGGGAGACCAGCGGGGCACCGGCCGCGATGGCCATGTCCATGATCTTGTGGATCTTGGTGGCGTGGGCTTCGCCCAGCGCACCGCCGAAGATGCGGAAGTCGTGCGCGTAGACGAAGACGGTGCGGCCTTCGACCGTGCCCCAGCCGGTGATGACACCGTCGGTGTACGGCTTCTTGGCCTCGAGGCCGAAGCCGGTCGCCCGGTGGCGGCGCAGCTGCTCGACCTCCTTGAAGGAACCCTCGTCGAGGAGCAGGGCGATGCGCTCGCGCGCAGTCAGCTTGCCCTTCGCGTGCTGGGCCTCGGTCGCCCGGTCACTCGGTCCACGCCGCGCCTGCTCGCGCAGGGAGTGCAGCTCGGCCACGCGGCCGCGGGCGTCCGTCGGCTCGCTCGGAGTCTGGTCCACTACGGTCATGTACCGACCTTACGAAGCGGTCGATGAAAAACCTCCGTTGGTTCTACACAGTCTCGGCCGTGTTCCGCTGTCCGGCCCGCACAGAACCGCGAAGTCATGCGCGGAGTCCACCAGGCAAGACCATCTTCCGTTGTGGTTATCCCACAAAACGAGCCGACACCTCGCCCAGTTGTTGAAATTTGAACGGAACAGGTCTACGGTGAATGTCGTTGAAGGTTCAACGAACTCGGCTCCCATCGGCCGAGCACCTGACTCCCGAGGAGGAAGCCATGGGTCTGTTCACCCGCCGCACCCAGGACCGCACCACCGCCGCCGTCGCCGCCACGCCCGTCGTGGACCCGGCCCTGGCCGCGCTCACCGGCGACTACGCCATCGACGCCGCCCACAGCAGCATCGGCTTCACCGTCCGCCACGCGATGGTGACCAACGTCCGCGGCAGCTTCGGCGACTACGTGGGCTCGCTCCACCTGGACGGCAGCGACCCCTCCCGCTCCACCGCCTCCATCGACGTGAAGATCGCCTCCGTGGACACCGGCATCGCCGACCGCGACGCCCACCTGCGCGGCGACGACTTCTTCGCAGCCGAGACCTTCCCGGTGATGAGCTTCCGCTCCACCGAGGCGGCCCGGGTCGGCGGGAACACGTACCGCATCACGGGCGAGCTGACGATCAAGGACGTCACCCGTCCGCTCAGCATCGACCTGGAGTTCAACGGCTCCGCCACCGACGTGTACGGCAGCGAGCGCGTCGGCTTCGAGGGCTCCGCCGAGATCCTGCGCTCCGAGTGGGGCCTGACCTGGAACGCGGCGCTGGAGGCCGGCGGCGTCATGGTCAGCGACAAGGTGAAGCTGACCTTCGACATCTCGGCCGTCAAGCAGGGCTGACCGGCAACCCGGCCCACGGCAGTCGGACCCCGGGGGCGGCCGCTAGAAGCCGCCCCCGCCGTCGAAGCCGCCCCCGCCGCCGAAGTCCCCGCCCCCGAAGTCGGAGGCGTCGAAGTCGGCCCCGGAGAAGTCCCCACCGCCGAAGCCGCCGCCGAAGTCGGAGGCGTAGGCCGGACCGGGGGCCATCATGGAGCCGAGCAAGGTGCCCACCAGCAGGCCGGGCAGTATGCCGCCGCCGAAGTACCCGCCGGCCCAGGGGCCGTAGGCGGGTCCGGCGTCGTAGTACGGTCGCGGCCCGTAATCGGTGTCGACCTGGCGGACCATCGGGTCCCTGCCCTCGCGCAGCCGGACGGCGTCCGCCGCGCAGACCGGGACCGTGCGCACCGCCCCGCCGGCCGGGGCCCAGTCGGCGTCCTCGGTGCTCGGCCCGTGCCGCGGGTCGAAGAAGCAGGGCGGGCGCCGCTCGGGCAGCTGCCTGCCCTGGCGCCGCGCATCGAGGCGGGCGAGGGCGAAGCGCCCGTCCTCCAGGGCCTGGGTGACTCCGCGGACCTCGTCCGGCCTGGTCACCGCGGCCATGATGTCCTTTGCCTTCTCGTACGAGTCGAGGGCCTGGCCGTAGTCCGCGCGCATGGCGTCGTCGGCGCCGCGCTCGCCGGGGTGGAAGTCCAGCCGGTCGAGCTCCTCGCCGAAGGCGGTGATGTCCTCGTCGACGACCACGCGCAGCTTCTCCAGGGCCGCGCGCTCCTCTTCCTCCCGCCTCCTGCGGCCGCGTCGGACCAGGGCGTAGGCTCCGCCGCCGCCCACGACCAGGAGAGCGGCGAGGGTCGCCAGCCCGCCGACCGGGACGCCCCCGGTGCCGGCGGAGGAGCCGCCGCTCCAGGAGGCCGGGGCGTGGCCCTTGACTTGCAGGAGGGCCTGGTCGACGAAGTTGTCCAGCTGGGTGGCGGCGTCCACCGGGCCGCCCGCCTTCACCGCGTCGGTGAGGTTGCGGACGGCGTTGACCGGCATGACGGCCTTGTCCGCGCCGGCGTTGAAGCCGTCGCCGAGCCGGATCGCGTACAGCCCGGTGATGCCCGTCTCCGCCCTGACCGTGCGCAGGACGCTGTCGGGCGGGAACTCCCCGGTGGCCGGCAGCACCGCGACGAAGACCGGCTTCCCGGCGTCCTTGATCTTCTTTGCGAGCGCGTCCGCCCGCTCCTTCGGCAGCTGTGCCGAGGCGCGCGGGTCGACGTAGACCGGGCCCTGCTTCAGGGCCTCCGCCACGGCGGCCGGGCCGGTGGCCGCGGAGGCCTGCGGCGCTGCCGCGACGAAGACCGCGCACAGCGCCAGCAGCACACCGGAGAGTACGGATATCAGCCTGGTCCTCATACTCCCGACGCTACCGGAACCGCCCCATTCCCGTGTGAGACGGACATAAGGGCGGACATGGGGGCACCCGGCTGCGGGGTCACTCGGCCGGTTCGACGCCCGCGTGCAGAAGGCCGTACGTGATGGCGTCCTCCAGGGCCTGCCAGGAGGCCGCGATCACGTTCGGGGCGACGCCCACGGTGGACCACTCCCGGGTGCCGTCCGTAGTGGAGATCAGGACCCGCGTCGTGGACTCGGTGCCGTGCTTGCCCTCCAGGATGCGGACCTTGTAGTCGATCAGCTCGAACTTCTCCAGCTGCGGGTAGAAGCGCTCCAGGGCCACCCGCAGCGCCCGGTCCAGCGCGTTGACCGGTCCGTTGCCCTCGGCCGTGGCGACGATGCGCTCGCCCTTGGCCCACAGCTTCACCGTGGCCTCGTTGGCGTGGGTGCCGTCCGGACGGTCCTCGACGATCGCGCGCCAGGACTCCGTACGGAAGTACTTGCGGGCCCGTCCCTCGACTTCGGCGCGCAGCAGCAGCTCGAAGGAGGCGTCCGCGGCCTCGTAGGTGTAGCCGGAGAGCTCGCGCTCCTTGACCCGCTCCACCACGCGGGCGACCAGTGCGCGGTCGCCGCCGAGGTCGACGCCGAGCTCCTTGCCCTTGAGCTCGATGGAGGCCCGGCCGGCCATGTCGGAGACGAGCATCCGCATGGTGTTGCCGACGCGCTCGGGGTCGATGTGCTGGTACAGGTCCGGGTCGACCTTGATGGCGGAGGCGTGCAGGCCCGCCTTGTGCGCGAAGGCGGAGACGCCGACGTACGGCTGGTGCGTGGAGGGGGTGAGATTCACGACCTCGGCGATGGCGTGCGAGATGCGGGTCATCTCGGCGAGGGCGCCCTCGGGGAGCACCGTGCGCCCGTACTTGATCTCCAGTGCGGCGACGACCGGGAAGAGGTTGGCGTTGCCGACCCGCTCGCCGTAGCCGTTGGCGGTGCACTGGACGTGGGTGGCACCGGCGTCGACGGCGGCCAGGGTGTTGGCGACGGCGCAGCCGGTGTCGTCCTGGGCGTGGATGCCGAGGCGGGCGCCGGTGTCGGCGAGGACGGTGGAGACGACCGCGCTGATCTGCGCGGGCAGCATCCCGCCGTTGGTGTCGCAGAGGATGACCACGTCGGCGCCGGCCTCGTGGGCGGTGCGCACGACGGACTTGGCGTACTCGGCGTTGGCCCGGTAGCCGTCGAAGAAGTGCTCGCAGTCGACGAAGACGCGGCGGCCCTGGGAGACCAGGTAGGAGACGGTGTCGCTGACCATGGCGAGGTTCTCGTCCAGGGTGGTGCGCAGGGCGAGCTCGACGTGGCGGTCGTGCGACTTGGCGACGAGGGTGATCACCGGGGCGCCGGACTCCAGCAGGGCCCGTACCTGCGGGTCCTGGTCGGCCGAGCCGCCGGCGCGACGGGTCGCGCCGAAGGCGACGAGCTGGGCGTGCTTGAAGTCGATCTCGGTGCGGGCCCGGGCGAAGAACTCGGTGTCGCGGGGGTTGGCGCCGGGCCAGCCGCCCTCGATGAAGCCCACTCCGAACTCGTCCAGGTGCCGGGCGATCGTCAGCTTGTCCGCGACGGTGAGGTTGATGCCCTCACGCTGGGCGCCGTCGCGCAGGGTGGTGTCGAAGACGTGGAAGCCGTCGCCGGGTCCCTGCGCGGGCGCTGTCGCCTCGGTCGTCGTCATGCTGTCTGACTCCTGTCGGATGAGTGGTTCCGGATGCCCGGGATCCACTGCCCCCATCATGCGCGCGCAGTGCCGTCCCGGCAGGAATGGAGGCCGGTAAACGAAAAGACCCCTCGCGGGTGCGAGAGGTCTGCGCGCGGGTCTGGGGCACGGTGGCCGCTGCCGCGAAGGTTGTCCACGGTTCAGCGGTCACTGCGGACCGGCGCGCTGCTGCCGATAATCATGAGCTGAGCAAGCACGTCCGCAGTGTGTCACAGGGTGCCACCGCAGGGCCGGGCCGTCTCACGATACGAGAGACTGATCAAGGAATTCCGAGACGTGGGCCAGGATGTCCGCCCGCCCGATCCCGGGCAGGCCGACGGCGACCTGGATGCTGAACCCGTCGAGCAGGGCCCGCAGCCGGGCCGCGTACCGGTCGGGGTCAATCGAGCGGAACTCGCCGCGCGAGACGCCCTCGGCGAGGAGGGCCACCAGATCGCGGTGCCAGGCGCCCTCGATGGCGGCCTGCCGGTCGCGTTCGGCCGGGCCGGCGTTCTGCGAGCGGTTCCAGACCTCCAGCCAGAGCGTCCAGTGCGGGTCCCGGACCTCGTCGGGGACGTAGAGGTCCACGTACGCCTGCAGCCGCTCGCGGGCGGTGCCGCGGCGGCCGAGCAGGGACCGCCGCTCGGCGCCGAGGGCCGCCTCGCTCCACTCCAGCGTCTGCAGCAGGAGCTCGTCCTTGCTGCCGAAGTAGTAGAGGAGGTGGCCGCTGCTCATGCCGACCTGGCGGCCCAGGCCCGCCATGGTCAGCCCGTCCAGGCCGCGCTCGGCGATCGTGGCCATGGCGGCGGCGAGGACCTCCTCGCGCGGCGGCGCGTTCTTGCGTGCCGCGCGTACTCCACCGGCCGCCATGGTCCACTCCTCGTCGATCGGCCTCGGCTCACACCTTCGGCTGCTGCTGGGTGATGCAGTGGATACCGCCACCCCCGGCGAAAATCGTACGTGCGTCAACGAGGGTCACGGTCCGCTCGGGGAACAGTCCGCGGAAGATCTCCGCGGCCTCCTCGTCGCGCGGGTCGTCGAAGGCGCACAGCACCACGCCGCCGTTGCAGAGGTAGTGGTTGATGTACGAGTAGTCGACCCACTCGCCGTCCTCCTCCAGCACGGTCGGCGCCGGGACCTCCACGACCTCCAGCCGGCGGCCCTGCGCGTCGGTGGAGGCGCGCAGGATGGCGGCGATGGTCTTGCAGCGCTCGTGGTCCGGGTGGGCCGGGTCGGGCTGGGTGTGGACCATGACCACGCCGGGCCGGGCGAAGGCGGCCACGATGTCGACGTGGCCCTGCGTGCCGTAGGTGCCGTAGTCGCCGGCCAGGCCGTACGGGAGCCAGATCGCCTTGGTGGTGCCGAGGTGGGCGTGGATCTCGGCCTCGACCTGCTCGCGGGTCCAGCCGGGGTTGCGGCCCTGGCCGAGCTGCACGGTGTCGGTGAGGAGCACGGTGCCCTCGCCGTCGACGTGGATGGCGCCGCCCTCGTTGACCAGGGAGGTGCTGTACGTACGGGTGCCGACCAGGTCCGAGACGTGCCGGGCGATCTTGGAGTCGTGGTCCCAGCGGGCCCACTCCTGGGCGCCCCAGCCGTTGAAGGTCCAGTCGACCGCGGCCAGGCCGCCCCGGCCGTCGGTGACGAAGGTCGGGCCGATGTCGCGCATCCAGGCGTCGTCGAGCTCGCGCTCCACGACCGTGAGCTCGTGGCCCTCGCCGGCCCCGGCGATGGCGCGGGCGCCCTCGGCGTCTCCCGGGGAGACGACCAGCGTCAGGGGCTCGTAGGTGCGCACGGCGCGGGCGACGGCGCCCCAGGCCTCGCGGGCCTCGGCGAGCTCCTGGTCGTTGGTGAAGGTCGGGTTGGGGCTGGGCCAGGCCATCCAGGTCCGCTCGTGGGGCGTCCACTCGGCGGGCATCCGGAATCCGTCGGCAACGGGCTTGGTCATGGGAGGGTCCTTAAGGCTGGGCCGGCTGGGGGTGGGAGCCGGGCCGGTTCAGAGGAAGTAGAGGCGGTTCAGGGAGACCGATTCGGCCGCTTCGGAGCGCAGCGGGTCCCCGTCGAGGGTGACGAGGCCGCTGCGCGCGTCCACATCGACCGCGCCCACCCGGGAGTTGAGCAGGAGGTCCCCGGGGCCGATGCCGCGGGTGCCGCGGACGGCGACGCGGCGGCGCCGGGTCGGCATCGCGTCGCCGCCCAGGGCCGCCGCGGCGGCGGAGACGAAGGCGACGGAGATGTCGGCGGCGGTGGCCCCGTACGACCCGAACTGGGGGCCGAGGACCAGCGGTTCGCAGGTGTCGGTGGCGGCGTTGGGGTCGCCGGTGACCCCGTAGGCGGGGAAGCCGGACTTGAGCACGAGCTGGGGCTTGGCGCCGAAGAACTGCGGGCGCCACAGCACGATGTCGGCGAGCTTGCCGACCTCGATGGAGCCGATCTCGTGGGCCAGGCCGTGGGCGATGGCCGGGTTGATGGTCAGCTTGGCCATGTAGCGCAGCACGCGGGCGTTGTCGTCGCCCTCGCCGTCGCCGTCCAGCGGGCCGAGCTCGCCCTTCATCTTGGCGGCCATCGCGAAAGTGCGCCGGATGGTCTCGCCGGCCCGGCCCATGCCCTGGGCGTCGGAGGAGGTGATGCCGATCGCGCCCAGGTCGTGCAGGACGTCCTCGGCGCCCATCGTGCCCGCCCGGATCCGGTCGCGGGCCATGGCCGCATCGCCCGGCAGGTCCGGCTTGAGGTCGTGGACGGAGACGATCATGCCGTAGTGCTCGGCGACCGCGTCCCGGCCGAAGGGCAGGGTGGGGTTGGTGGAGGAGCCGATCACGTTCGGCACGCCCGCCATCTTCAGCACGTTCGGCACGTGCCCGCCGCCGCAGCCCTCGATGTGGAAGGCGTGGATGGTCCGGCCCTCGAGCACGCGCAGGGTGTCCTCGACCGACAGGCACTCGTTCAGGCCGTCCGAGTGCAGTGCGACCTGCACGTCGTGCTCCTCGGCCACCCGCAGTGCGGTGTCCAGCGCCCGGGTGTGGGCGCCCATGTCCTCGTGGACCTTGAAGCCGCAGGCGCCGCCCTCGGCCAGAGCCTCCACCAGCGGGGCCGCCTCGGAGGAGGAGCCGCGCGCGAGGAAGCCGATGTTGACGGGCCAGGCGTCGAAGGCGTTGAAGGCGTGCTTCAGGGCCCACGGGGAGTTGACGCCGACACCCCAGACGGGGCCGAACTCCTGGCCGATGATCGTGGTGACGCCCGCGGCGAGCGAGGCCTCCATGACGCGCGGGGAGAGCAGGTGGACGTGGGTGTCGACGGCACCGGCGGTGGCGATCAGGCCCTCGCCGGAGACGATGCTCGTGCCGGTGCCGACGACGACGTCGACCCCGTCGAGGGTGTCGGGGTTGCCCGCCCGGCCGATCGCGTGGATGCGGCCCTCGCGGATGCCGATGGAGACCTTGCGGATGCCGAGGACGGCGTCGATGACCAGGACGTTGCTGATCACGACGTCGCAGGTCTCGCGGACCGCCGCGGCCTTCAGGTGCAGCCCGTCGCGGGCGGTCTTGCCGAACCCGGCCAGGAACTCGTCGCCGGGCTTTTGGGCGTCGTGCTCGACCCGGACGGTGAGCCCGGAGTCGCCGAGCCGGACGCGGTCGCCGGCGCGGGGGCCGAAGACGGCGGCGTACTCGTGCGGGTCGATGTGCCGGCTGCCCGGCGCGCAGTGGTCGCTGTGCTTGGTCTGCCGGCTCACGCGCGGTCTCCTTCCGTGGTGTCGGCCGTGCTGTCCGTGGTGCCGGCGGTCGCGCTGTGGGGGGTGCCGAGGTATCCGCAGGCCGCGGCGCGGCGCAGGGCCTCCTCCTTGGCCCCGGGGGCGTCGAGCGGGCCGTCGACCAGCCCGGCGAAGCCGATGGCGATGCGGTCGCCGCCGATGGGGACGAGGCCGACCTCGCCCTCGCCGTGCGGGTCGAAGCGCACGGAGGAGCCGGCGGGGACGCACAGGCGCATGCCGTAGGCCGCGGCACGGTCGAAGTCGAGGCGGGGGTTGGCCTCGAAGAAGTGGAAGTGGGAGGTGACGCTCACCGGCACGCCGGCCGTGTTGCGCACGTGCAGGGTCACCACCGGCTCCGGCTGGGGGGCGCCGGGGCCGGGCACGACCGCTCCGGGGGCGTCCTCGCCGAGCGAGGCGGCGCCGCGGATGGGGGCCGAGACCACCGCGAGGCGGGAGCCGTCGTCGAAGACGGCCTCCACGTGCACCTCGGTGACCACGTCGGCCACGCCGGGCAGGACGTCGTCGGGGCCCAGCACGCTGCGGGCCTCCTCGATCGCCTCCGCCAGGCGCTTGCCGTCGCGGGCGGCCTCGCAGACGGTGTCCGCGATCAGCGCCGTGGCCTCGGGGACGTTGAGCCGCAGCCCGCGGGCCCGCCGGGCCCGGGCCAGTTCCGCGGCGCTGCGCAGCAGCAGCCGGTCGCGCTCCGTAGGGGTCAGCCGCACGCCGATCCACCACCTCTTGAGTCGATGGGTTAGAGCATCACTCTAACTCTTCATTTCTCCGCAATGAAGCATTGACCTCACACCAGGGCTTAGGCCACATTGAGTGTCGCTCAAACAAAAACGGAACCACATCCCCCGCTCTGCAAGGGAGCCCCCATGCCCATCGAACAGCGCGGAGTCGACACCATCCCGGAAGAGGAGCGGACGAGCAGTCCCAAGGACCTGCTCTCGATCCTGCTCGGCTCCAACCTCTGTCTCGGCGTGATCGTGTTCGGCTGGCTGCCCCCGTCCTTCGGCCTCGGCCTGTGGCCCTCGGTCACGTCCATCGTGGTCGGCACCCTCGTCGGCATCGCCTTCACCGCGCCGCTGGCGCTGGTCTCCCTGCGCACCGCCACCAACCTCTCGACCTCCAGCGGCGCCCAGTTCGGCGTACGCGGCCGGCTCGTGGGCTCGGTGGTGGGCCTGCTGCTCGCCCTCGGCTACACCGCGCTCACGCTGTGGATCGGCGGCGACGTGATGGCCGGCACCCTCGCCCGGCTGGTCGGCCTGCCCGAGAACGGCCTCACGCGCGCGCTGATGTACGGCGTCCTGGCGGTCGCCACCGTGGTCGGCGCCGTCTTCGGCTACCGGCTGCTGCTGCGGATGAGCAAGGTGCTCTCCATCGGCATGGTGGTCCTGCTCGCCGTGGGCGTGGTCGCCTACTCCCCCGACTTCACCACCGCCGCTCCGCCGGACACCTCGTACCTGCTGGGCTCCTTCTGGCCGACCTGGCTGCTGGCCGCCGTCGCGGCCGGGCTCAGCGGCCCCGTCGCCTTCATCACCCTGCTCGGCGACTACACCCGCTACATCTCGCCCCGCCGGCACAGCCCCCGCAAGGTCTTCCGCTCCACCTGCCTGGGCCTGCTGGTCGGCCTGCTGGTCCCGCAGCTGTTCGGCACCTACACCGCGCTCGCCGCGCGGGCCGGCGCCGAGTACGCCGGGCCGCTCGTGAACGCCGCGCCGTTCTGGTACCTCGTCCCGCTGCTCGTGGCCGCCGCGGCCGGCTCGGTCGGCAACGCCGGGCTGATGCTGTACTCCATGGGCCTCGACCTCGACGCCATCGTGCCCAAGGCCACCCGCGCCAAGGCCACGCTGGTCGCCGCGGGCGTCGCCACCGCCTTCGTCTTCGTGGGCTCCTTCGAGTGGGACGTACAGTCCGCGATGACCTCGTTCGTGCTGCTGCTCACCGCGATCGGCACCCCCTGGGCCGTGATCACCCTGATCGGCTACGTGCGCTGCCGCGGCGCGTACGACGCCGACTCCCTCCAGGTCTTCAACCGTCGGGCCCGCGGCGGCGTCTACTGGTACAGCGGCGGGTGGAACCTGCGCGCCACCGCCTCCTGGGCGGCGGGTGCGGCGGTCGGCCTCGCCGCGGTGTCGACCCCGCTGTACGAGGGCCCGCTGCTGGCCCTCACCGGCGGGGTGGACTGCAGCTTCATCCTGTCGGGGCTGGTCGGCGGTGCCGTGTACGCGGCGCTGACGGTCCGGCCGCAGGCGTCCGCCGCCGAGCCGGTGGCCGCCGAGCCGGCGGAGCGGATGGCGGTGGCGGTCGAACAGTAGGCCGCCGCGAACGACACGGGGAGGCGTCGTGGAAGAACTCGCACATGTGGCGGTAAAGATCGTCAAGGGGGTGGCGGGTCTGGCCTACATGGTGGGCGACGGCCTGCTGGCCATGGCCGGCCCGGAGGGTCCCGTCCACGGGCGCACGAAGAAGGACGACGCGCCGGACGAGGAGCGCTGACCACGCTCCCGTCCCCGCCACAACGGCCGAAGGCCCCCGCGCAGCAGCGCGGGGGCCTTCGGTTGTTCGCGGGGGTGTCGCCCTAGCCGAGCGGGTGCATCCAGCCGTGGGTGTCGGCGCGGTGGCCGGTCTGGAGGTCGAGCAGCGCCTTGCGCAGCTTCATGGTGACCTCGCCGGGCTCGCCGTCGCCCTGGGTCCAGTTGGCGCGCTCGGACTTGACCGAGCCGACCGGGGTGATGACGGCGGCGGTGCCGCAGGCGAACACCTCGGTCAGGGTGCCGTTCTCGTTGTCGCGCTTCCAGTCCTCGGTGGAGATACGTCCCTCCTCGGCGGTGTAGCCGAGGTCCCGGGCGATGGTGAGGAGCGAGTCGCGGGTGATGCCGGGCAGCAGCGAGCCGGTCAGCTCCGGGGTGACGATGCGGTCGCCGTACACGAAGTACAGGTTCATGCCGCCCATCTCCTCGATCCAGCGGTGCTCGACGGCGTCGAGCCAGACCACCTGGTCGCAGCCGTGCTCGGCGGCCTGCGCCTGCGCGACGAGGGAGGCCGCGTAGTTGCCGCCGGTCTTGGCCGCGCCCGTGCCGCCCTTGACGGCGCGCACGTACTCCTCGGAGAGCCAGACGGAGACGGGCTTGACGCCTCCGGGGAAGTACGCCCCGGCCGGCGAGGCGATGACCATGAAGAGGAACTCGTTGGCCGGGCGGACGCCGAGGCCGACCTCGGAGGCGAACATGAAGGGCCGCAGGTACAGCGAGGCCTCGCCGGAGGAGGGCACCCAGGCGCTGTCCTGCTTGATGAGCGCGTCGCAGGCCTCGATGAACAGCTCGGTCGGCAGCTCCGGCATCGCCATGCGGCGGGCGGAGGCCTGGAAGCGCTCGGCGTTGGCCTGCGGGCGGAAGGTGGCGACGGTGCCGTCGGGCTGGCGGTAGGCCTTGAGCCCCTCGAAGATCGTCTGCGCGTAGTGCAGGGTCATGTTCGCCGGGTCGATCGACAGCGGCGCGTACGGGACCAGTTCGGCGTCGTGCCAGCCCCGCCCCTCGGTCCACTTGATCGTCACCATGTGGTCGGTGAAGTGGCGGCCGAAGCCGGGGCTGGCCAGGATCGCCTCGCGCTCCGCATCGGACAGCGGGTTCGAGGAGGGCTTGAGCTCGATCGTGGGCGTCGTCATGAGTGCTTGTCCTTCACCGGTTGTGTATGGCGGACCGCGCTCACGGCGTACTAGGACGTCCGAGCTTCCCCGCATTCCGCGGCCTCGCGTTCGATTATCGCCCGCGCGATCGCTTCGGTGAAGCGGGGAGTATGCGGCCCAGGGGAGATGGTGGCACCCGGGGCCGCACAGGAAAAGCCGCCGGGTGCGATGGTCGCGCGACCCGGCGGCTTCCTGGGGTGGAGCTGCCGGGTCAGCCGGCTACTCGTGCGGCGAGCGCGTCGCCGATCCGGTCGGTGGTGCGGAAGGTGCCGTCGCGCTCCGCGAGGTCGGCCGAGACGGCCTCCTCGATGCGGGCGGCCTGCGCCTCGAAGCCGAGGTGGCGCAGCAGGAGGGCGACCGACAGGACCGTGGCGGTCGGGTCGGCCTTGCCGGTGCCCGCGATGTCCGGGGCCGAACCGTGGACGGGCTCGAACATGGACGGGAAGGTGCCGGTCGGGTTGATGTTCCCGGACGCGGCCAGGCCGATCCCGCCGGTCACGGCGGCAGCCAGGTCGGTCAGGATGTCACCGAAGAGGTTGTCGGTGACGATGACGTCGAAGCGCTCGGGCTGCGTGACGAAGAAGATCGTCGCGGCGTCGACGTGCAGGTAGTCGGTGGTGACCTCGGGGTACTCCCGGCCGACCTTGTCGAAGATGTTCTTCCACATGTGGCCCGCGTACACGAGGACGTTGTTCTTGTGGACCAGCGTCAGCTTCTTGCGCGGGCGGGCGTTGGCGCGCTCGTAGGCGTCCCGCACGACGCGCTCGACGCCGTACGCGGTGTTGATGCTGACCTCGGTGGCCACCTCGGCCGGGGTGCCGGTGCGCAGGGAGCCGCCGTTGCCGGTGTACGGGCCCTCGGTGCCCTCGCGGACCACCACGAAGTCGATCTCCGGGCGGCCGGCGAGCGGGGTGGCCGTGTTCGGGAAGAGCTTCGAGGGGCGCAGGTTGATGAAGTGGTCGAAGGCGAAGCGGAGCTTCAGCAGCAGGCCGCGCTCCAGCACGCCGGAGGGGACCGAGGGGTCTCCGATGGCGCCGAGCAGGATCGCGTCGTGCTGCTTCAGGGCCTCGAGCTCGGCGTCCGGGAGGGTCTCGCCGGTGCGGTGCCAGCGCTGGGCGCCGAGGTCGTACTCCTTGGTCTCCAGCTTCACGTCCTCGGGCAGGACCGCGGTAAGGACCTTGAGGCCCTGAGCCACGACTTCCTGGCCGATGCCATCACCGGGGATCACTGCGAGATTGATGCTGGTCGACATGTCGGAACCGTACTCCGTGTCCCAGCCCGTAGACATATGACGTCCACCATGTGGACCAATGGCTTCGGGCGGGACCGGCGTGGGAGGGGTGTGAGGCGGGGTCGCGGCGGCGGCTCAGTGGCCGGTCGCGCCGCCGTTGTCGCGGCGGTCGAGGGCGCGCTGCAGCGCGGCGGCGGCGTTCCTGCGGTCGGCCTCGCCGGCGGAGGAGCGGCGGACGCGGCGCGGGGCGGCGGGGGAGGTCTTGGTCATGGTGATCGACTCCTTGAGATCACGGCGTGGCGGGGCCACGGATGAGGGGTTCCTTCAAGGCGCCGGAAGGGGCGGGAGCGCTGCGCCGCAGGGGTTGCCTGCCGGGGCGCGCGTCATCGGCCGCCATTCGCCGGATACAGCGAGACGTTCGGCTCCTACAAAGCTAGGGCAGGTCCCGCTGTATGTCTCCGCAATTACTCGGACTTCCTACTATCTGAGACGCACAGCCCGCCGGACGGCCCCCGTCGGACGTCGGCTAGCGGTCCCGCTCGGAGCGGAGTTCCCTGATCAGAGCCCGTACGGCGAGTGTGGCGGCGGATTCCGGTGTGGTGACGTACCCCACCTGTCTCACCGGCCCCGCAGGGCCCAAACCGGTGATCTCGACGGCGTCGCCGGCCTCGCGCAGCGACAGCTCCGGCATGATCGCCATGCCCAGCCCCCGCCCGACCATCGTCAGCACCATCCCGTCGTCCTCCGCCTTGACCGTGGCGCACGGGATCCAGTCCTGGGCCCGCCACCACGCACGGGTGTACGAGCCGCAGTTCTCGTCCCAGTCCAGCAGGGGCAGCGACTTCGGGTCCGGGTGCCCGGCCGGGTGGACCAGGGCGTACGACTCCCGCGCCAGGACACCGGTCAGCACGCCCGGCGGCAGGCCGGAGCCGTCCGCGTTCAGGGTGGCGATGCCCAGGTCGGCGCGGCCGGCGGCCACTTCTCCGGCCGTGCCGGCGCCCAGTTCCCGCACCACCCGCACCTCAGGGCGGATGCCGGGGTGCCGCGCGGTGAGCCGCTCCAGGGCGGGCGGCAGCAGGTGCAGGGCCGCGCTGCGGAACGCCGCGATGCGCAGCACTCCCTCCGGGGCGTCCCGGCCGGCGGCGCGCGCCTCGGTGCCGAGGACCTCGTACAGCCTGAGGATGCGGCGGCCGAGGGCGACGGCCCGCTCCCCCGCCGCGGTGGGCACGGCGCCGGAGCGGCCGCGCTCGAAGAGGACCGCGCCGAGCTTGGCCTCGCTGCCGCGCACCGAGTGCGAGACGGCGGACTGGGTCACGCCGAGGCGGGCCGCCGCGGCGGAGAAGCCGCCGGCCTCGGCGACGGCGACCAGGACCCGCAGCTCCTGGGGGGCGAGTTCGGCCGGTCCTGCACCTGCCATCGGGGCGTTCACCTCGGTCTATGAGCGGCGTTCACGGTTCTTCGGCTTCCATGAGCCAAACCCTCTGCCCGGCCCGCGGATTCCTTCCTAACGTCTCGATCATGACCGAGAACACCGCTGTCGCCGTCCACCTGACCGCCCGCCCCACCGGCTTCCCCGACCCTGCCGGCTTCACCCTCGTCCGCACTCCCGTCCCCTCCCCCGCCCCGGGCACCGCCCTGGTGCAGAACCTGCTGCTCTCCGTGGACCCGTACCACCGCGGGCTGTTGGACGGCGGCGAGGGCGGCTTCGCGCTGCACGCCCCGATGGAGGGCCGGGCCGTGGGCCGGGTGATCGCCTCCCGCGACCCGGGCCTGCAGGAGGGCGACCTGGTCTTCCACCGCGAGGGCTGGCGCACCCACGCGCTCGTCACGCTCGGCGTCGACGGCACGCGCAAGCTCCGCGGGCACGAGGGGGTCCCGCTGGAGGCGTACCTGAGCATCCTCGGAGGCACCGGCCTGACCGCCTACGCCGCCCTGACCCGGACCGCGCGCCTGCGCGAGGGCGAGGACCTGTTCGTCTCCGCCGCGGCGGGCGGGGTCGGCACCGCCACCGGCCACATCGCCCGGCTGCTGGGCGCCCGCCGGATCGTGGGCAGCGCGGGCTCGGCGGCGAAGGTCCGCCACCTGACGGAGGTGCTGGGCTTCGACGCGGCCTTCGACTACCACGACGGACCGGTCGCCGAGCAGCTCGCGAAGGCGGCGCCGGACGGAATCGACGTCTACGTGGACAACGTGGGCGGTGACCACTTGGAGGGCGCGATCGAGGGGCTGCGGGAGTTCGGCCGGATCGCCTGGGTCGGCGGGATCTCGATGTACAACGGGGACCGCTCGCCGGCCGCTCCCCGCAACCTCTTCGAGGTCGTGCACAAGTCGCTGTGCCTGGAAGGGGTATTGGTTCGCCACCACACCAATCTCCAGGACGAGCTGGAGGACTTCCTGGTCCCGCACCTGCGCAGCGGGCGCGTGGGCACCGACACCACCGTTGTGCAGGGCATCGAGCACACCGTGGACGCCTTCCTGGGCATGCTGCGCGGGGGCAATCTGGGCAAGATGCTGGTCCGTCTCGACAGCTGATTCCGGCCACCCTGTTGTTCACGGACTTCTTGCCGCACGGATGTAGACCTTTGGCCCGGCGTCCCCCACGCTGTCCGTCGATGTGCCGCCGGGGCACTGGAGTTGGAGGCGGGAAGTCAGTGACACCGATCAGCCGCAGGGGCTTCGTGGGAATCGGCGCCGGGCTGGTGGCCGGGGCGGCCCTGCCCGCGGCCACGGCGACCACGGCGGCGGCGGCCGCCGCGACCGGCACCCTCACCGATGTGAAGCACGTGGTGATCCTGATGCAGGAGAACCGCAGCTTCGACCACTACTTCGGCAGGCTGAAGGGCGTCCGCGGCTTCGGCGACCGGGCGGCCGGCAACATCCCGGGCGGCTGGGGCACCTTCAACCAGCCCAACTGGGGCGGGCGCCAGTACCCGTGGAAGCTCAGCGCGACCCCGCCGGCGGGCGGGGTGGACGGCGAGACCCTCGCCCAGTGCAACGGGGACCTGCCGCACAGCTGGTCCTCGCAGCACGCCGCCTGGAACAACGGCCGGATGGACAACTGGGTGCTGGGCGTCGGCAACACCCGCACCCTCGGCTACCTGGACCGTGCGGACATCCCCTTCCACTACGCCCTCGCCGACAACTACACCATCTGCGACGCCTACTTCTGCTCCACCCTGAGCGCGACCGGCCCCAACCGGACGTTCCTGTGGAGCGGCGCGGTCGACGCCTCCAGCAAGGACGGCGGCGACGAGTCCGGGCTGACCTGGGAGACGTACGCCGAGGCCCTCCAGCGCGCCGGGATGACCTGGAAGGTCTACCAGAACGCCCAGGACAATTACGGGGACAACGGCCTCGCCTACTTCAGGAAGTTCACCGACGCCGCCCCCGGCGACCCGCTGTGGGACCGGGGCATGGCCTCGGTGCCGAAGGCCACCGGATCCACCCCGGACGACATCGCCGCCGCCATCCGCGCCGATGCCGTCGCCGGCACCCTGCCGCAGGTCTCCTGGGTGGTGGCCAACCAGGCCTTCTCCGAGCACCCGTACGCCCCGCCCGGCGACGGCGCGCACTTCGTGGACCTGGTCTACCGGGCGCTCGCCGCCAACCCGGAGGTCTTCGACTCCACCGTCCTGTTCCTCAACTACGACGAGAACGACGGCTTCTTCGACCACGTGCCGCCGCCTGTCGCCCCGCCGGGCACCCCGGGCGAGTACATCGACGGCGTGCCGATCGGCCTCGGCTTCCGGGTGCCGATGCTCGTCATGTCCCCGTGGACGCGCGGCGGCTGGGTCAGCTCGGAGGTGTTCGACCACACCTCGGTGCTCCGCTTCATGGAGACCTGGACCAAGGCCCTGGGCACGCCCGCCCTGTGCCCGAACATCAGCGCCTGGCGCCGCAAGGTCGTCGGCGACCTGACGGGGGTCTTCGACTTCACGCGCCCGGTGTACGGGGTCCCGGCCGGGCTCCCGTCGACCGCGAAGGTCATCGGGCAGGCGACGTGCGGCCCGCTGCCCAATCCGGCGCCGCAGGACAACGCGCTGCCGGGCCAGGAACCCGGGACGCGGCCCGCGCGGGCCCTGCCGTACCAGGTGAACGGCAACCTGGACCGGTTCGAGTTCGGCGCCGCCGGGAAGATCCTGGCCTGGTTCTCGATGACCAACCAGGGTCCGGAGGCCAAGCAGGCCGCGCACTTCTCGATCCACCCCCACCAGTACCGGGACACGGCGGCCTGGCAGTACACGGTCGACCCGGGCTCCACGGCGAGCGACTGGTTCAGCATCGGCCTGGGCAGCGGCTCCGGGAAGTACGACATCTCCATGTACGGTCCGAACCGGTTCCTGCGGCGCTTCATCGGCGACGCCACGAAGGCGGGCAAGGCGATCGAGGTCGCGGCCCGCTACGCCGTGGAGGCAGGGACCGGAAAAACGGCGATCTGGTTCAAGATGACCAACAGCTCGGCCTCCGCGGTCACCTTCACGATCCGCTCGAACGCCTACCGCACGGACGGGCCGTGGACCTACACCGTCCCGGCGAACTCCTCGCGCGAGGACTACTTCAACGCCGTCGCCTACACCAAGGGCTGGTACGACTTCACGGTCCTGGCCGACATCGACGGCACCTGGTCCCGCCGCTACACGGGCCACATCGAAACGGGCGCCCCCAGCACCAGCGGAAGCTAGGGACCGGCTACAGCACGTCCCCGTCGCGCCAGTCGAACCAGAGCCCCTCGGCGGGATCCGGCAGGGTCCCGCCGGGAGGCGCCCACACGTAGGCGGAGCCCTCCTCCTCGGGCAGCGCCACCGGCCCGGCCGGCGAGAGCGCCCCGATCCGGCCGGCCCACCTGGTCCAGCCGCGGGCGGCGTACAGGCCCGCCCCCGCCTCGGAGGCGGAGAGCGCGCCGAGCACGTACGCCCCGGAGACCACCTCCTCCAGGGCGGCCATCACCTGCCCGGCCAGCCCGCGGCCGCGCCGGTCCGCGCGGACGGCGACGGCCTCCACGTATCCGGTGCGCAGCGCCCGGCCGCGGTGCACGACGCGCCGCTGCACGACGCTGCCGTGCGCGACGAGACCGGACCCGTCCCGCACGAGGACGTGCATCCCGCCGAGGGCGTGCTCGAAGTCCTCGGCGCCGAAGTCCCCGTCGAAGGCCCCGACGAGCAGCCGCCGCACCTCACCGAGCTCGCCCGCACCGAGCCCACTGGTGTGCCGCACCACGATCCCCATCCCCCGACGGTATCAACGCCCCCGCAACCGCCGTTCGAGCCGCCGCAGCGCCCCGGCGTCCATGCCCGCGGCCCGCAGGTACGGTCCGGCGTCCAGGCCGGCGGCCGCGTCCCGGGCGAGCGCGTGCGCGGTGGTGCCGAGCCCGGAGAGGTAGGCGTCGATCTCGGCGCTGTCGTACGGGCGGCCCTGCGCGGCGTGCATCGCGCGCACCCGCGGCTCGCTGAGCGCATGGTCGTCGGCGACCTCCTCGGGGCTCGCGCCCGCCAGGCGCAGCAGCACGAGCGCGATGATGCCGGTGCGGTCGCGGCCCAGGCCGCAGTGGAAGGCCACTCCGCCGGGCGGCGCGTCGGCGATCGCGGTGGCGACGGCCGCGACGCGGTCCGGGAAACGGGTCAGAAAAGGCCGGAAGTAGGCGGGTGTTGCGAAGCCCGGGGTGCCCCACCAGTGGTCCCAGAAGTCGCGGTGCTCGATGCCGTCGAGGGGGATGCGGACGGTGGTCAGGCCCGGCGGACGCGGTGCGCGGTCCGGCCGGACCTCCCCGTCATCCCGCAGGTCGACGACGGTGCGGATGCCGTGGGCGGCCAGGGTGGTCCAGCCGCGGGCGGTGAGCCGGTCGAGGGCGTCGGCGCGGACCGCCGCCCCGGGGGCGACCCCGTCCGGCCCGCCCGGGCCCCCAAGGTCTCGGACGTTGAAACAGCCTTCCCACTCCAGGAATCGACCGGTGCTCGTCACCGCCATTACCCCCCTGTCGGCACAGAACGGACAACCGGGCAGGACGCACCGCTGGCCCCGGCGGTTCCCCCGTCGGCACACTCGTCCCATGTCGCCTACCGCCCAGCAGTGGACCCCGACCCACGGCCAGCCGTACCGGCCCGTCGCCTACCGGCCGGCGCGCATGCCGAGCAGCGAATCGCTGGCGCGCGCCGCCGAGTTGCGCAACCGGATGGACGAGCGGCGCACCGTACGCTCCTTCTCCCCTGACCCCGTGCCCGAGCAGGCGGTCCGCGACGCCATCGCCTGCGCCGCGACCGCGCCGTCCGGGGCGCACCAGCAGCCGTGGACGTTCGTCCTGGTCAAGGACCCGGCCGTGCGGCAGCAGATCCGGGCCGCGGCCGAGCAGGAGGAGGAGATCTCCTACGACGGCCGGCTCGGCGACGAGTGGCTCCAGGCCCTGCGCCCCCTCGGCACGGACGCGGTCAAGGCCCACCTCACCGACGCCCCGGCCCTGATCGTCGTCTTCCAGCAGCGGTACTGGCTGGGGCCCGACGGCACGAAGCGCAAGCACTACTACGTCGACGAGTCGGTCGGCATCGCGGTCGGGATGCTCCTGACCGCCCTGCACCTGTCCGGCCTGGCCGCCCTGATCCACACCCCGAGCCCGATGCGCTTCCTCTCCCACGTCCTCGGCCGCCCGCAGAACGAGAAGGCCTTCGCCGTCATCCCGGTCGGCTACCCGTCCGACGACTGCGAGGTCCCGGACCTGGTCCGCAAGTCCCTCCCGCAGGTCATGGTCGAGGTCTGACGCCGGGCCCCCCGGGCCGAAGTGCCGCCCGCCTATCCTCGGAGGCGACCAAGATCGTCAACAGGGGAGGTTGCCGTGCTGCGCATCCGGTACGAGGTGTCCGGCGGGCCCGAGGTGTTGTTCGCGGAGGACGTGGCGGTGCCCGTGCCGGGGCCCGGGGAGGTGCTCGTCGCGGTCGAGGCCGTCGGGGTCACCCTGCCCGTGGTGCGCAAGGTGCGGGAGGGCAGCGAGGCGATACCGCTCGGCGGGGAGGTCGCCGGGACCGTCGCCGCGCTCGGGAAGGGTGTTTCCGGCTTCGCCGTCGGCGACCGCGTCACCGGGCTGTGCTTCGGGCACGGCTACGCCGAGTACGCGCTGCTCGCGGCGCCGTTCGTCTCGCCCGTGCCCGAGGGGGCCGGCGCCGTGGAGGCCGTCGCCCTGGTGCGCAGTGGGCTCGTCGCCCGTGGCGCAGTGGCGGCCGGGCGGATCCGGCCCGGCGAGTCGGTGCTGGTCACGGCCGCCGCGAGCGGGGTCGGCAGCCTCGCCGTGCAGCTGGCCCGGGCCGAGGGGGCGGGGCGCGTGGTCGCCGCCGTCTCCAGCCGGGACAAGGCGGACTTCGTACGGGGCCTCGGCGCCGACGAGGTCGTGGTGTATGCCGAGCCCGACGCCTGGGGCGCGCCCTACGACGTCGTCCTCGACGGGGTCGGCGGCGAGCTGCTCGGCCCCGCCGTGCGGGCCCTGGCCACCGGCGGCCGGCTGGTGGCGTACAGCTCGGGCGGCGGCACCGTGGAGGCGTACGAGCTGCTGGTGCGCGGGGCCTCGGTGATCGGCTTCCAGATCCGGGCCGTGGCCCAGGGCCGGCCCGAGGAGTACGAGGCCTGGCGGCGCGGGCTGTGGGAGGCGTACACCGCGGGCACGCTGCGCCCCGCCGTGCACGGGGAGATCCCGCTCGCCGAGGCCGCCCGGGCGCACCGGCTCGTCGAGGAGCGGCGCAACCTCGGCAAGGTGGTTCTGGTGGTCCCGGCAGCACGGGCCTGAAATGGATACCGCCCCCGCTCCGGGCTTGGGGGTACCGGAGCGGGGGCGGGGTTTCTGCGGGGCGGTCAGCCCCTGTGGGGGACGGTCAGCCCATGTGCGGGTAGCCGTACTCGGTCGGCGGGACCAGCGTCTCCTTGATGGAGCGCGTCGAGACCCAGCGGGTCAGGTTGCTGGCGGCGCCGGCCTTGTCGTTGGTGCCCGAGGCGCGGCCGCCGCCGAAGGGCTGCTGGCCGACGACGGCGCCGGTGGACTTGTCGTTGATGTAGAAGTTGCCCGCGGCGAAGCGCAGCTTGTCCATCGCGTCCGCGGCCGCGTAGCGGTCGCCGGCGATGACCGAGCCGGTCAGGGCGTAGGCCGAGACGGACTCCATCTGCGCGAGCATCTCGTCGAACTTCTCGTCCTCGTAGACGTGCACGGCGAGGATCGGGCCGAAGTACTCGGTCGTGAAGACCTCGTTCTCCGGGTCGGTGCACTCGATGACGGTCGGGCGCACGAAGTAGCCCTCGGAGTCGTCGTACGTGCCGCCGGCGACGATGGTGCAGGTCGGGTCGGCCTTGGCGCGGTCGATCGCGGCCTTGTTCTTGGCGAAGGAGCGCTCGTCGATGACGGCGCCGATGAAGTTGGTCAGGTCGCGGACGTCACCCATGGCGATGCCGTCGACCTCGGCCGCGAACTGCTCCTTGAAGCCGTCGTTCCAGATGGAGGCCGGGATGTAGGCGCGGGAGGACGCCGAGCACTTCTGGCCCTGGAACTCGAAGGAGCCGCGGGTCAGGGCGGTCTTCAGGACGGCGCGGTCCGCGGAGGGGTGCGCGACGACGAAGTCCTTGCCGCCGGTCTCGCCGACGAGGCGCGGGTAGGACTTGTACTTCTCGATGTTGTTGCCGACCGTCTTCCACAGGTACTGGAAGGTCTTGGTCGAGCCGGTGAAGTGGATGCCGGCGAGCTCGGGGTGGTTCAGGGCCACCTCGGAGACGGCGATGCCGTCGCCCGTCACCAGGTTGATGACGCCCTTGGGCAGGCCGGCCTCCTCCAGGAGCTCCATGAGGAGGACCGCGGAGTGGGTCTGCGTCGGGGACGGCTTCCAGACGACCACGTTGCCCATGAGGGCGGGGGCGGTCGGCAGGTTGCCGGCGATGGCGGTGAAGTTGAAGGGGGTGATCGCGTAGACGAAGCCCTCGAGCGGGCGGTGGTCGCTGCGGTTCCACACGCCGGCGGAGTTCGCGACCGGCTGCTCGGCCAGGATCTGGCGGGCGAAGTGGACGTTGAAGCGCCAGAAGTCGACGAGCTCGCACGGCGTGTCGATCTCGGCCTGCTGGGCGGTCTTCGACTGGCCGAGCATGGTGGAGGCGGCCAGCTTCTCGCGCCACG
The DNA here is from genome assembly GCF_040645035.1 of Streptomyces sp. NPDC046876. Classification (NCBI taxonomy): domain Bacteria; kingdom Bacillati; phylum Actinomycetota; class Actinomycetes; order Kitasatosporales; family Streptomycetaceae; genus Streptomyces; species Streptomyces sp. NPDC046876. Next base: position 23,874 of record NZ_JBEYXK010000055.1, read on the forward strand.
GGCCGGCGAGCAGCTCGGCGGCGCGCAGGATGATCGCGGCGCGGTCGTCGAAGGACATGGCGCGCCAGGCGGGGGCGGCGGCCAGGGCGGCGTCGACCGCGTCCTGGGCGTCTGCCTGCGTGGCGTTGGCGTAGGTGCCGATCACCGACTTGTGATCGTGCGGCTGGACCACGTCGAAGCGCTCGCCGCCGCCCATCCGCTTGACGCCGTTGATCGTCATCGGCAGGTCGATCGGGTTCTCGGACAGCTGCTTGAGCTGCGCCTCGAGACGCGCGCGCTCGGCGCTGCCGGGGGCGTACGAGTGGACCGGCTCGTTGACCGGGGCGGGGACCTGGGTCACAGCATCCATGGGGAAGGTAACTCCTTGACCTAGTTCTTGGTGATCATCGAGCGGAGGAAGAAGAGCAGGTTCGCGGGCTTCTCCGCGAGGCGGCGCATGAAGTAGCCGTACCAGTCGGTTCCGTACGCGGTGTAGACGCGCATGCGGTGGCCCTCGGCGGCGAGGCGCAGGTGCTCCTCGCTGCGGATGCCGTACAGCATCTGGAACTCGTACTCGTCCAGCTTGCGCCCGGCCTTGCGGGCGAGCTCCTGCCCGATGGCGATCAGGCGCGGGTCGTGGGACCCGATCATCGGGTAGCCCTCGCCCTCCATCAGGACCTTCAGGATGCGGACGTAGGCCTTGTCGATCTCGCCCTTGTCCTGGTACGCGACCTCGGCGGGCTCCTTGTAGGCGCCCTTGACGATGCGGACGCGGCTGCCGGCGGCGGCGAGGCGCCGGGCGTCGGCCTCGGTGCGGAAGAGGTACGCCTGGATCACGCAGCCGGTCTGCGGGAAGTCCCGGCGCAGCTCCTCGTGGATGGCGAACATCGAGTCGAGGGTGGTGTGGTCCTCGGCGTCGAGGGTGACGGTGGTGCCGATGGCGGCGGCGGCCTCGACGACCGGGCGGACGTTGGCGAGGGCGAGCTCGTGGCCGCCCTCCAGCGCCTGGCCGAACATCGACAGCTTGACCGACATCTCGGCCTTCTCGCCCAGGCCCAGGTCCTTCAGGCGCCCGATGAGCTCGAGGTAGGCGTCGCGGGCGGCGTGGGACTGCTCCACGGTGGTGATGTCCTCGCCCACCACGTCGAGGGTGACCTCCAGGCCCTTGGCCGCGAGGTCCTCGACGATCGGGATGACCTGGTCGACCGTCTCGCCGGGGATGAAGCGGGTCACCACGGGCTTGGTCACCGGGGCGGCAGAGACGATTCGGCGCATCTTGTCGCTGCGCGAAGCGGCGAGGATCGCGGGACCCAGCACGGGGACCTCCAACAGGTGGCAGAAGAGGCGTACGGTCCGCGCGGGGGTGGGCGGGGGCCGTAAGGAAAACGCATGTAAAACCACCGTGAAATTTAAGGATGGCCTGGATCCTCTGCCATCGACAGCTGTCACGCATCCGTGTCCCCGATCTCATACATGTGTCTGAAGACCGGGTTTCCGGGTGGGAGAATGTCCGGGTGAAGGGCGATTACCAGGACCTCGTGGACGAGATCTCGGCGCTGCTCGGCGCCCCGGCGACGCTGGAGAACCGGGACTTCCGGCTGATCGCCTTCGGCGCGCACGACAGCGACGACGACCTCGCCATGGACCCGGTGCGCACCCGCTCGATCCTGACCCGGCAGTCGACGGCCGCGGTGCGGGCCTGGTTCGAGGGCTTCGGCATCGCGCGGGCCACCGGCCCGGTACGGATCCCGGCGGCGCCCGATGCGGGGGTGTTCCGGGGGCGGCTGTGCCTGCCGGTGCGCTACCGCGGGATCGTGCAGGGCTATGTGTGGCTGCTGGACCAGGAGCCCGGCCCCGGGCCGGAGGCGCTGGCCGCGGCGATGGAGGTGGCCGACCGGATCGGGGTGCTGCTGGCGCAGGAGGCGAAGGCGGGGGCCGACCTGTCGCGGGAGTTCCTCACGGCGCTCACGGCCGGGCGGGGCTGGCAGCAGGACATGGCGGTGGCCTCGCTGCGGGCGGCGCTGGGCCCGGCGGCCTCGGACGGGCTGCATGCAGTGGTGTGCGTGGCGCCGTGGACCGGGGAGGCTCCCGCGTCGGTGCCGGGTGCGGCGGCGGTGTGCCTGGTTCCGGGGGCGGGGCGCGGCGACGCCTCCGGGCGGGACGGCGCCGGGGGTTCGGGGGGGTCCGGGGGCTCCGGGGGCTCCGGGGGCTCCGGGGGCTCCGGGGGCTCCGGGAGCTCCGGGAGCTCCGGGAGCGACGGGCCGGGTGGCCCCGGGGCGCCCGACGGGCCGGGCGCGGGCGGCGGGGCAGCGGCGCTCGCGCTGCTGGTCAGGCTCCGCTCGGCGGACGTGCTCACCCCGGCCGAGACCCTGGCGGCCCGACTGCTCGCGGCGGGCGGCGGCACGGGATCCGGCGCGGCCGCCGGCCCGGGACCGGGAACAGGGCCCGGCGCGGGGTCCCGTACGGCGTCCGGCTCTGCGGCGACCGCTGCGGCGGGCGCGGGCTCCCGCACGGCCTCCGGGGCGGCGGCCTCCGGGGCGGCCCGGGCGGCGTCCCGGCCCGCGGCGGCGCGGGTGGCCGCGGGGATCGCCGAGCCGGGCCGGGGGCTCGCGCACCTCGGCGGCGCCTGGGCCCAGGCCGCGGCAGCGGCGCGGGCCGCGGCGGCCCAGCCGCGGCTCGGCCCGGTGGCCCGCTGGGCGGCGATCGGCCCGTACCGGATGCTGTCGGCGCTGGCGGCCGTCGACCCGGCGCAGGACCCCGCGGCGCGCGCCCTGCTCGCCCCCGCCCAGCGGGAACTGGCCCGCACGGCCGAGGTGTTCCTGGACTGCGCGGGCCAGGCGGGCCGTGCGGCGGCGGCCCTCGGCATCCACCGGCAGACCCTGTACTACCGGCTGGCCCGGGTGGAGCAGCTGACCGGCCTGGACCTCGACGAGGGCGAGGACCGCCTGCTGCTCCACATGGCCCTCAAGACCGCCCGCCTGCACGGAGGCTGACGGAACGGAGACTGACGGCACGGCGGCCGGACAGCCCGGCCGCGACCCCAGCCCCAGTCAGGCCCCGTCAGGCCCCGTCAGCCCCAGTGAGCCCTCGTCAGCCCCCGTCAGCCCTCGCTCTTGCGCACTCCCTCGGCGATGCGCCGCAGGGCCTCGGTCAGTTCCTCGGCCGTGACCGCCCCTTCGGGGTTGGACAGCCACTGCGCCATCACGCCGGTCAGCAGGGCCTGGTACAGACCGCCGAGCGTGCGGACGTCGCGCTCGTCGAGCTCCTCCTCCGGGATGCCGGTGAACATCGAGGTCAGCCCCCTGCGCCCCTCCGGCTCCGCGGCGAGCAGCATCTCCCGCAGCTGCGGCAGCCGGTCCCGGTCGAGGACGATCTCCATGCTGGCCGCCCACATGGGCGCCGACTCGGCCTGACGGCTGATCACTCCCTCCCAGACCGACCGGAACCGCTCCAGCGAGCCGCCGTCGCCCGCGACCTCCGGCCTGAAGGCGTCGCCCCACTCCCGCGCCAGCTCCACGTAGGCCTGTGTCAGCAGGGCGTCCTTCGAGCCGTAGTGATAGCCGATCGACGCCAGGTTCGCGCCCGAGGCGGCCACGACGTCCCGCGCGGTCGTGCGCGCAAAACCCTTTTCGACCAGGCACTTCTTGGCGCCTTCGAGCAGATCTTCACGGTGTCCCATGCTCGACACAGTACCAAGACGACCGTCACAGACAACAGTTCCATACGATCGTTCTAGACAGACGTTTATGACGTCTGTACATTGCTGCTCATGACGAACTCCGCCGTACGTCCCGCCGGCCGCCGGGAATGGATCGCCTTCAGCGTCCTCCTGCTGCCCCTGCTCCTGGTCTCGATGGACGTCTCTGTCCTGTACTTCGCCATACCGGCGATCACCCGGGAGCTCGACCCGAGCGCCACCCAGCAGCTCTGGATCTTCGACAGCTACGCCTTCGCCCTCTCCGGGCTGCTCATCACGATGGGCTCGCTCGGCGACCGCATCGGCCGCCGCAGGCTGCTGCTGATCGGAGCGGCCGCCTTCGGCCTCGCCTCCACGCTCGCCGCCTACGCCCCGAGCGCCGAACTGCTCATCCTCGCCCGCGTCGTGCTCGGCATCGGCGGCGCGACCCTGATGCCCTCCACGCTGGGCCTGGTCCGCAACCTCTTCCAGGACGACGCGCAGCGCGGCAAGGCCATCGCCATCTGGTCCGCCGCCATGACCGGCGGCATCGCCCTCGGTTCGGTGATGAGCGGCGTCATGCTGAACCACTTCTGGTGGGGCTCGGTCTTCCTCGTCAACGTGCCCGCGATGCTGCTCCTGTTGACGCTGGTGCCGGTGCTGGTGCCCGAGTTCAAGGATCCGGCACCCGGGCGGTTCGACCTGCTGGGCGTCCCGCTCTCGATGGGCGCCGTCCTCCCCGTCGTCTACGGCCTCAAGGAGATCGCCGCCGAGGGCCTCTCGACGGCCCGCGGCCTGTGGATCGCCGCCGGCCTGGTCCTCGGGTACGTCTTCGTCCGCCGCCAGCGCACCCGCGAGGACGCCCTGATCAGCCGGGACCTCTTCCGCAGCCGCGTCTTCGGCGCGGGCATCGCCCTCAACACCGTCGCCGCCTTCGCCGTCATGGGCTCCGCGTACTTCACCACCCAGTACCTGCAGTCCGTCCTCGGCATGGGCACCCTCGAGGCCGCGCTCTGGAGCCTCGCCCCCTCGGTCGCCATCGGCGCCGCCGCCCCCGCCGCCGCGGCCCTGGCCCGCACGACCGACCGCGCCCACGTCATCGCCGGCGGCTTCGTCCTCGCCGCGGCCGGGTTCGTCCTGATCGCCGTGGTCGGCACCGACTCCCTGTGGCTGCTGCTCGGCGCCGCCGCGGTGCTCTCCTCGGGGATCGTCGTGGTGATGTCCCTGGTCTCCGACATGGCCCTGGCCTCAGCCCCCGCCGAGAAGGCCGGAGCGGCCGCCTCCCTGCTGGAGACCGGCTCCGAGTTCGGCGGCGCGCTCGGCATGGCCCTGCTCGGCAGCATCGGCACCGCCGTCTACCGCAGCGATCTGGCCGGCGCCGACCCCGCCGCACGGGAGACCCTGGGCGCCGCGGTCGCCGCCGCCCGCCGGCTCGGCGGCCCCGCCGGCGAGCAGCTGCTGGCCGTGTCCCGCGAGGCCTTCGTCCACGGAATGCACTACGCGGCCCTCGGCGCCGCCGCCCTGCTGCTGGCCACGGCCGTGCTCGCCGCGGCGCTGCTGCGCGGGCGCGCGGGCCGCCTCCCGGCTGCCGTCGGGGCCGAGGCGCCCGCCCTCACCGGGGCCGACTGCTGAGCGGTCCCGCCGGACGGCCGGCGGAGCCCGTACACACCGTACGCACCTCACACGCCGCGCGGACACGGCAAGGGCCCGGGGAACGAGATCCCCGGGCCCTTGCCGTTGTGCCGTTGTGCCGTGTGCGTGCGGCGCGGCTGCGGTCAGCCGGCCAGGTTCACCGAGCGGGCCGACGTGGCGCCGATCTCCTCCGCGATGTCCGTGAGCACGGACTGCGGGACGGTGTCGTCCACGGTGAGGACGGCGAGCGCCTCGCCGTGCTCCTCCGCACGGGCCACCTGCATGCCCGCGATGTTCAGGCCGCCCTCGCCGAGGATCCGGCCGACGGTGCCGACGACGCCGGGGCGGTCCGTGTAGCGCAGGACGACCATGTGGTCGGCGAGCGCCAGGTCCACGTCGTACTCGCCGACGCCGACGATCTTCTGGAGGTGCTTGGGGCCGGCCAGGGTGCCGGAGACCGCGACCTCCTGGCCGTCCGACAGGGTGCCGCGCACGGTCACCACGTTGCGGTGGTCCGGCGACTCCGAGCTGGTGGTCAGGCGCACCTCGACACCGCGCTCCTGCGCGAACAGCGGGGCGTTGACGTAGGAGACCGTCTCGTCGACGACGTCCTCGAACACGCCCTTGAGGGCCGAGAGTTCCAGCACCTTGACGTCGTGCTGGGTGATCTCGCCGCAGACCTCGACGTCGAGGCGGACCGCGACCTCGCCCGCGAGGGCGGTGAAGATGCGGCCGAGCTTCTCGGCGAGCGGCAGGCCGGGGCGCACGTCCTCGGCGATGACGCCGCCCTGGACGTTCACGGCGTCCGGCACGAGCTCGCCGGCGAGCGCGAGGCGCACGGACTTGGCGACGGCGATGCCGGCCTTCTCCTGGGCCTCGTCGGTCGAGGCGCCCAGGTGCGGGGTGCAGACGACCTGGTCGAGCTCGAAGAGCGGGGAGTCCGTGCAGGGCTCCTTGGCGTACACGTCGAGGCCGGCGCCGGCGACGCGGCCCTCCTTGAGGGCCGAGTACAGCGCGGCCTCGTCGACGATTCCGCCGCGCGCGGCGTTGACGATGCGGACGGACGGCTTCACCTTGTGCAGGGCCTCGTTGCCGATGAGACCGATGGTCTCGGGCGTCTTGGGCAGGTGCACGGTGATGAAGTCGGCGACCTCCAGCAGCTCGTCCAGCGAGAGCATCTTGACGCCCATCTGGGCGGCGCGCGCGGGCTGCACGTAGGGGTCGTAGGCGACGACCTTCATCCCGAAGGCCGACATGCGCTGGGCGACCAGGACGCCGATGCGGCCGAGGCCGACGACGCCGAGGGTCTTCTCGCTGAGCTCGACGCCCGTGTACTTGCTGCGCTTCCACTCGCCGTTCTTCAGGGCGGTGTTGGCCTGCGGGATGTTGCGGGCGGTCGCGACGAGCAGGCCGCAGGCGAGCTCGGCGGCGGTGACGATGTTGGAGGTCGGGGCGTTCACGACCATCACGCCGGCCTTGGTGGCGGCGGAGACGTCGACGTTGTCGAGGCCGACACCGGCGCGGGCGACGACCTTCAGCTTCCGGGCGGTGGCGATGGCCTCCGCGTCGACCTTGGTCGCCGAGCGCACCAGGATGGCGTCGACGTCGGCGATCGCGGGGATCAGCTCCGCGCGGTCGGCGCCGTTGCAGTGCCGGATCTCGAAGTCCGGGCCGAGCGCCTCGACGGTGGCGGGCGACAGCTCTTCGGCGATGAGTACGACAGGTTTCGAGCTCACGTGGGTCCTCACAAGTCCAGTGCGGACGGCCGTCCCGACGGCCGCAGGCGGTGGAGGGGGTAGCCGCGTGGAAGACGCACGACACTGTGGGCCTGACGCGTTGTGTTCAGCAGTGTAGTGGCGGATCCGGACCGGAATTCCGCCTGTACGGAAGGATCACCCGTCCGGGGTTGGCCGGGGTGGACAAGCCGTACTACAGGACGTCTGTATTCCGGCCCGCCGGGCATGCGGCGCGGGGCCGGGACGCTCCTCGCGTCCCGGCCCCGCGGGCGATCAGCTCTCCTCGCTGTCGACCCAGCTCATCAGCTTGCGCAGCTTCTTGCCGGTGGTCTCCAGCAGGTGGGCCTCGTCGGCCTTCTTGTACTCGTTGTACTTCGGCAGACCGGCCTTGTACTCGGCCATCCAGGTGTTGGCGAACTCGCCGCTCTGGATCTCGGCGAGGACCTTCTTCATCTCGGCCTTGGTGGCGTCGGTGATGATGCGGGGGCCGGTGATGTAGTCGCCCCACTCGGCGGTCTCGGAGACCGACCAGCGCATCTTCTCCAGGCCGCCCTCGTACATGAGGTCCACGATGAGCTTCAGCTCGTGCAGGCACTCGAAGTACGCGATCTCCGGCTGGTAGCCGGCCTCGGTCAGGGTCTCGAAACCGGCCTTGACCAGGGCGGACGCACCGCCGCAGAGGACGGCCTGCTCACCGAACAGGTCGGTCTCGGTCTCCTCGGTGAAGGTGGTCTTGATGACGCCGGCGCGGGTGCCGCCGATGCCGGCCGCGTACGACAGGGCCAGGGCGAAGGCGTTGCCCGAGAAGTCCTGCTCGACGGCGGCGATGCACGGGACGCCGCGGCCCTCCTCGTACTGGCGGCGGACCAGGTGGCCCGGGCCCTTCGGGGCGACCAGGGCGACGTCCACGTTGGCCGGGGGCTTGATGAAGCCGTAGCGGACGTTGAAGCCGTGGCCGAAGAAGAGCGCGTCGCCCTCCTCGAGGTGGTCCTTGATGGACGCCTCGTAGATCTCGGCCTGGAGCGGGTCCGGCGTGAGGATCATGATGACGTTGGCCCAGGCGGCGGCCTCCGACACGGAGACGACCTTCAGGCCCTGCTCCTCGGCCTTGGCCTTGGACTTCGAGCCCTCCTTCAGGCCGACGACGACGTCGACGCCGGAGTCACGCAGCGACAGCGCGTGGGCGTGGCCCTGGCTGCCGTAGCCGATGACCGCGACCTTGCGGCCCTGGATGATGGACAGGTCGGCGTCGTTCTCGTAGAACAGCTCGGCCACTGGGATATCTCCTTGGTGCGCTGGTGTTGCTCCCACCGTACGGCGGGGAACGTGGACGAAGTTTCGTGGTCTCGCGATGCGAGAGGCAAAGAGGCGCGGGCGGCGCCCGGGCGGTCAGGCGCTGCGGTCGAGCGCGCGCAGGCTGCGGTCCGTGATGGACCGGCCGCCGCGCCCTATGGCGATCGTGCCCGACTGGACGAGCTCCTTGATGCCGAACGGCTCCAGCATCTTGAGCATGGCGCCGAGCTTGTCGGCGCCGCCGGTGGCCTCGATGGTGACGGCCTCCGGGGAGACGTCGACCGTCTTGGCGCGGAACAGCTGGACGATCTCGATGATCTGGGAGCGGGTCTCGTTGTCGGCGCGGACCTTCACCAGGACGAGTTCGCGTTCGATGGCGTTCGAGGGCTCCAGCTCGACGATCTTGAGCACGTTGACCAGCTTGTTGAGCTGCTTGGTCACCTGCTCCAGCGGGAGGTCCTCGACGTTCACGACGATGGTGATGCGCGAGATGTCGGGGTGCTCGGTGACGCCGACCGCGAGGGAGTCGATGTTGAACCCGCGGCGGGAGAACAGGGCGGCGATCCGGGCGAGGATGCCGGGCGTGTTCTCGACCAGGACGGAGAGCGTGTGCTTGGACATGTGAGGCGTTCTCTCTCTCGGCTCTACCGGCTCAGTCGTCTTCGCTGTCGCCGAAGTCGGGACGGACGCCCCGGGCTGCCATGACCTCGTCGTTGGAGGTGCCGGCGGCGACCATCGGCCACACCATGGCGTCCTCGTGGACGATGAAGTCGATCACGACGGTACGGTCGTTGATCGCGTTGGCCTCGGCGATGACCTTGTCCAGGTCGGCCGGGTCCTCGCAGCGCAGTGCCACGCAGCCCATGGCCTCGGACAGCTTGACGAAGTCCGGGACGCGGGTGCCCTTGCGGGGGGCGGTGGACTCGCCGAGCTGGGAGCCGACCGTGTCGTGGCCCGTCTCGTCGGCGTGCAGGACGGTGTTGGAGTACCGCTGGTTGTAGAACAGGGTCTGCCACTGGCGGACCATGCCCAGCGCGCCGTTGTTGATGATCGCGACCTTGATCGGGATGTTGTTCAGCGCGCAGGTGACCAGCTCCTGGTTGGTCATCTGGAAGCAGCCGTCGCCGTCGATCGCCCAGACGGCGCGCTCCGGCATGCCGACCTTGGCGCCCATCGCGGCGGGGACCGCGTAGCCCATGGTTCCGGCGCCGCCGGAGTTGAGCCAGGTGCGGGGCTCCTCGTAGTCGATGAAGTGCGAGGCCCACATCTGGTGCTGGCCGACGCCGGCCGCGAAGATGGTGTGGTCGGGGGCCAGTTCACCGATGCGCTGGATGACCTGCTGCGGCGAGAGCATCCCGTCCTCGGGGGTCTCGTAGCCGAGCGGGTAGGTCTCGCGCCAGCGGTTGAGGTCCTTCCACCAGGCGGAGTAGTCGCCGGCGTTGCCGTCGTTGTGCTCGGCCTGGATCGCCTGGACCAGGTCGGCGATGACCTCGCGGGCGTCGCCGACGATCGGGACGTCGACCTCGCGGTTCTTGCCGATCTCGGCCGGGTCGATGTCCGCGTGGATGACCTTGGCGAACGGGGCGAAGCTGTCGAGCTTGCCGGTGACGCGGTCGTCGAAGCGGGTGCCGAGCGCGATCAGCAGGTCCGACTTCTGCAGGGCGGTGACGGCGGTGACCGCGCCGTGCATGCCCGGCATGCCCACGTGGAGCGGGTGGCTGTCGGGGAAGGAGCCCAGTGCCATCAGGGTGGTGGTGACCGGGACGCCGGTCAGCTCGGCCAGGACCTTCAGCTCGGCGGTCGCGCCGGACTTCATGACGCCGCCGCCGACGTAGAGGACCGGGCGCTTGGCGGCGCAGATGAGCTTGGCGGCCTCGCGGATCTGCTTGGCGTGCGGCTTGGTGACCGGCCGGTAGCCCGGGAGGTCCTGGGTGGGCGGCCACGAGAAGGTGGTCTTCGCCTGCAGGGCGTCCTTGGCGATGTCGACCAGGACCGGGCCCGGACGGCCCGTGGCGGCGATGTGGAACGCCTCGGCGATCGTCTTCGGGATGTCCTCGGCCTTGGTGACCAGGAAGTTGTGCTTGGTGATCGGCATGGTGATGCCGACGATGTCCGCCTCCTGGAAGGCGTCGGTGCCGATCGCCTTGGAGGAGACCTGGCCGGTGATGGCGACGAGCGGCACGGAGTCCATGTGCGCGTCGGCGATCGGGGTGACCAGGTTGGTGGCGCCCGGGCCGGAGGTGGCCATACAGACGCCGACCTTGCCGGTGGCCTGCGCGTAGCCGGTCGCGGCGTGGCCGGCGCCCTGCTCGTGCCGGACCAGGATGTGGCGGACCTTGGTGCTGTCCATCATCGGGTCGTACGCCGGGAGGATGGCTCCGCCCGGAATGCCGAAGACGGTGTCGCACCCCACCTCTTCGAGAGAGCGGATGAGGGACTGGGCACCCGTGACGTGCTCAACTGCGGCGGGCTGCTGCCCGCCGGAACGGGGCCGCGGCTGCGGATGCTGGGCCCCGGAGGCCTGCTCGGTCATCGGCATTCTCTTCTCGAAGCTGAGGGTTTTACGAGGATTCGAAGGTGTGCCAGTGCAACAAAAAACCCCTCGTGCCGGATGGCAAGCGAGGGGAGCGCGTCGGGTGCACGGAGCGGGGACATGAGGGCCCCAACTTCAGCCGACGCGCTTTCCAAGTACGAGAATTCGGGTGCGCATGGCACTGACCCTCCCTCCGGCGGGAGGGGGATGTCAAGTGGGTGGGACGGGCGTCTCATTATGTGAGCCTCTCCGGATGGCCATCGAGCCCCCGGACGAACCACCGGCCAAGGCGGGCTGGACCGCCCCACCCGGTACTTGGAACGTACCGCGCACGAGCGCCCGGCGCAGCCTGTATTCGTCGAGGGGGCCGGAAAACGCCGCCCCCTGGCCATGGCTGCACCCCATGGCGCGCAGGGCCATCGCCTGCTCGGGCAGATCCACCCCGTCGGCCACCGACTGCATGCCCAGATCGTTTGCAATGCGCAAGAGTCCGGCGGTGATCTTGCGGAGGCGGGCGGACTCGACCACCCCCTCGACCAGGCCCCGGTCCAGCTTGAGGATGTCCGCCGGCAGTCGGCGCAGGGCTCCGATGCCCGCGTACCCGCTGCCGAAGCAGTCGAGGGCGATCAGGACGCCCAGCCGGCGCAGGGCGGCCAGACGCCGCTCCAGCTCCTCGTAGGGGACTGCGGTGTCGCTCTCGGCCACTTCGATCACCAGGGAGCCGGGCGGCAGCCCGTGGCGCTTGAGCAGGGCCTCCACGGAGGCGGGGGGCACGGCCCGCTCCAGCAGCCGCCGGGCGCCGATCCGGACGGCGACCGGTACGTCGTGCCCGGCACGGTGCCGCTCGGCGGCCTGGCTGACGGCCTCCTCCAGCAGCCGGCCTCCGAGCTCCGCGGCCCGTACGGGGCCCGCGGCGGGGCCGGAGGGCGCCACCGGTCCGCCCACCGGGCCCCCGGCGGGGCCCTCGCCGTACTCGGCGACCCGGAGGAACTCGGCGGGGGTGAACAGGATGCCCTGCGGCGAGCGCCAGCGGGGCTGGGCCGCCACGGCCGTGACCTCCCCGGTCTCCAGGGAGACCACGGGCTGGTGCAGCACGGCGAACTCGCCCTCTTGCCGTGCGCTGCGCATCCGGCCGGCCAGCTCCACCCGGCGGACGATCTCGGCCTGCATCTGGGGGGCGTACAGCTCGACGCGGTCCTTGCCGCCGGCCTTGGCCCGGTACATCGCGAGATCCGCGTTGCGCATCAGGTCCGAAGGGGTGATGCCGGGGTCGGCGAAGGCCACTCCGATGCTGGCGGCGACCCGCACCTCGCGGCCGCCGATCCGGTACGGCCGCGAGAGCGTGGTGCGCAGCCGGTCCGCGATCTCGTGGACCTGGTACTCCCGGGCGCTGCGGTCGCGGCTGCCGTCGCCGATGATCAGCGCCGCGAACTCGTCCCCGCCGAGGCGGGCGGCGGTGTCCCCGGCACGGACGGAGTCCTGGAGCCGGCGCGCGGCCTCGATCAGCAGTTCGTCGCCGGCCTGGTGGCCGATGGTGTCGTTGACCGCCTTGAACCCGTCGAGGTCGATGAAGAGCACGGCGGTGCTGTGGTCCCCGGCGCGCCGGCCGGTCAGGGCCTGGCGCACCCGGCGGGTGAACAGGGCCCGGTTGGGCAGGTCGGTGAGCGGGTCGTGCTCGGCGCTGTGCTGGAGCTGCGCCTGGAGGCGGACGCGTTCGGTGACGTCGCGGCTGTTGAGGATGAGGCCGCCCTGGTGGCGGTTGACGGTGGACTCGACGTTCAGCCATTCGCCGCTGCCGGACTTGAAGCGGCATTCGATGCGGGTCGTCGGCTCCTCGGCGGGCGGTGCGGCGAGGAAGCGGCGCACCTCGTGGACCACCCGGCCCAGGTCGTGCGGGTGGATCAGGGTGGCGAGCTCCGTCCCGACGAGCTCCTCGGCCTCCCGGCCGTAGACCCCGGCGGCGGCGGGGCTGACGTAGCGCAGGGTGCCCGTGGGGGCGGCGATCATGATGACGTCGCTGGAGCCCTGGACCAGGGAGCGGAAGTGGTTCTCCTTCTGCGCCAGCTCGTGGGTGAGCGCGATGTTGTCGAGGAGCATGATGCCCTGCCGGATGACGAGGGCGAGGACGACGGTGCAGCCGGTGAAGACGACGACCCGGTCGACCTTCCGGCCGTCCACCACGTTGTAGAGGATCCCCAGGGTGCAGACGGCGGCCGCGAGGTACGGCGTGAGCGCGGGCAGGGAGCCGGTGATCGGACGGCTGACCGGGCGGTCGGGGTCGGCCGGGGGCCGGCCGGGGGCGCCGGGGCCCGCTGCGAGTCTCCGTGCGCCCCAGGGTGCGTACGCGAGGAGCAGCGAGCCGGCGAACCAGCCGGCGTCGAGCAGTTGCCCCGACTGGTAGCCGGCGCTCAGCAGCGGCGAGGTGAACAGGGCGTCGCTGAGCACGGTCAGGGCCAGGGCGGCGATGGCGGTGTTGACGGCCGAGCGGTTGACCTCGGAGCGCCGGAAGTGCAGGACCAGCACCATGGAGACGAGCGCGATGTCCAGCAGCGGGTAGGCGAGGGAGAAGGCGGCCCGCGGGACGCTGCCGGGGGCGCCCGACTGGGCGGTCCGCGCGGCGTTGGCCAGGGCCAGGCTCCAGGACAGGGTCAGCAGGGACCCGCCGATGAGCCAGGAGTCGAGGGCGAGGCAGACCCAGCCGGCCCGGGTGACGGGGCGCTTGGCCAGGACGAGCAGGCCGACGATGGCGGGCGGCGCGAAGCAGAGGAAGGCGAAGTCGGCGAGGGAGGGCTTGGGCATGGGCTCGCCGAGGACCACCTCGTACCAGCCCCAGATGGCATTGCCGCAGGCACCCATGAGGGAGGAGAAGGCGAACAGCAGCCAGGCCGGGCGCTCGCGGCTGTCGATCGCCCGTGCGTACGAGTAGCAGGAGACGGCGGCGAGCAGCGCGGCGGCACTGAGCCCGAAATCCCCCATGATCTCGGCGAGTTCCTGGGAGCCCCAGCCGAAGGCGGCGCCGATCGCGTACCCGGCGCTGATGAGGGCGAGGAGCAGCTGCATCAGCAGGCTCCTGCCGCCCCGGCAGACGGGCGGCCGGGCCAGCAGGGCCGCCCCCGGCGCACTCACCGGCCCCCCTCGCTGGCTGGTTCCGGCGCTCCCCATCGTCGCTTCCGGCGGCTGTGCCGCAGCGGATCCTTCGTCCATTGGCCGTGCATCGCCCGTCGCCCCCCAAAGTGTCCGATCACTCCCCAGCGCCAGACGTTCGTGGCGCAGCCCCTTGGTCCGGACGATACACCACTTTCGTCACTCAGGGACATAGGTGCTGTACTCTGCGTGACCACGCGGGGAAAGTTGTTGCCACTGAGTGCATCCGTACGGATGCGGAGGGTGCGCGAACCGGTGCGCGGGCGATCCGCGCGGGCGCGTCAGTCGGTGATCAGCACGGTGTTCTCGAGCGGGTCCCCGGCGGCGAACCGGGTCAGCTGACGGGCCACCAGGCGCTTGGCCCGTGGCTCGAAGGCGCTGCTGCTGCCGCCGACGTGGGGCGTGATCAGCACATGCGGAGCATGCCACAGGGGGTGCCCGGCGGGCAGCGGTTCGGGGTCGGTGACGTCGAGCGCGGCGCGCAGCCGGCCCGCTTCCAGTTCGGCGAGGAGGGCGGCGGTGTCGACCACGGGGCCGCGTGCCACGTTCACGAGGAGCGCGCCGTCCTTCATGCGGCCGAGGAAGTCCGCGCCGGCCAGCCCGCGCGTCTCCTCGGTCAGCGGCGTGGAGAGGATCACCACGTCGGCCTCCGGGAGGAGGCGGGGCAGCTCGGCGAGGGAGTGGACCGGGCCGCGCGTGGTGGCGCGCGCCGAGCGTGCGACCCGCGCGACCCGCGCGCACTCGAAGGGTTCGAGCCGGTCCTCGACGGCCGCGCCGATGGATCCGTAGCCGACGATGAGGACGGACTTGTCGGCCAGGGCGTCGTAGAACCCGCCCCGCCACTGCTCGCGGTCCTGGCCGCGCACCATGCCGGGGATCCCGCGCAGCGAGGCCAGGACGAGGGTGAGCGCGAGCTCGGCGGTGCTCGCCTCGTGGACGCCGCGGGCGTTGCACAGCCGGACACCGGGGCGCAGCAGGTCGAGGCCGCCGAGGACGTGGTCGACCCCTGCCGTGAGGGTCTGGACGACCTCCACCTCGGGCATGGCCGCCAGCGGGCGCAGGGTGACCTCGGGCGACTTCATGTACGGGGTGACGTAGAAGGCGCAGGCGGCCGGGTCGGCGGGGAAGTCGTCCTCACCGTCCCAGTGGCGGTAGTGGAAGGAGTCGGGGAGGCCCTCGACCTCCTCGGCGGGGAACGGGAGCCAGACGTCCGGGGTCTTTGCAGTCATGATCACGAGGCTATGCCAGGGGATCCTTGATCAACCCGTTAGTTTGAGGGCCGGACGTGGAGGGGGACGCACGGGTGGAGCGCAGGTCGATCGGGGCGGGGGCGCTGTCGGTGGGCGCCGTCGGGCTCGGGTGCATGCCGATGAGCTGGGCGTACGCGCCCTCGCGGCGGCGCGGCGAGGATGCGATGGCCACGGTGCACACGGCGCTGGACCTGGGGGCGAACCTGCTCGACACGGCGGACCTGTACGGGCCGTTCACCAACGAGCTGCTGCTCGGGCGGGTGCTGCGGGAGCGGCGGTCCGAGGCGTTCGTGTCGGCCAAGGTGGGGCTGCGGGCGGGCGAGCAGCACGTGGTGGCCTGCGGGCGGCCCGAGTACCTGCGGCGGGCCTGCGACGCCTCGCTGCGGCGGCTGCGCACGGACGTGATCGACCTGTACCAGCTGCACCGGGTGGACCCGGAGGTGCCGGTGGAGGAGACCTGGGGTGCGATGGCGGAGCTGGTGGCCGCCGGGAAGGTGCGGGCGCTGGCGTTCTGCGCGCTGGGTGCGGGCGCCGGGCCGGGCGCGGGGCGGCGCGGGGACCGGGCCTACGGGACGACCCTGCGCCACCTGGAGCGGGTGCAGCAGGTGTTCCCGGTCAGCGCGGTGCAGGCGGAACTGTCGGTGTGGTCGCCGGAGGCGGCGCGGCTGCTGCTGCCGTGGTGCGCGGCGCGCGGGGTGGGGTTCCTGGCGGCGATGCCGCTGGGCAGCGGGTTCCTGACCGGGACGCTGACGCCCGGCCAGGGGTTCGAGTGGGAGGACGTGCGGGCCCGGCATCCGCGGTTCACGGCGGAGTCGATGGCGCGGAACCAGGTGCTGGTGGCGGGGCTGCGGCGGGTGGCCCGGCGGCACGGTCCCGAGGTGACGGCGGCCCAGGTGGCACTGGCGTGGGTGCTGGCCCAGGGGCCGCAGGTGGTGCCGGTGCCGGGGGCCGGGCGGGCGTCCTCGGCGGCGGAGAACGCGGGGGCGGTGCGGGTGCGGCTGGCGGCGGAGGACCTGGTGGAGATCGAGCAGTTGCCGGCGGCGGTGGGGGCCTGGGACTGAGCCCGGCCGACAACCACTCGATCGAGTGTACGAGTGGCGGAACTTCGGGTGCGGCGGCGAGTGTTGAAGCGGGTGGAGGGCACCGATCGGAGACGGCCGCAGGACCGGAGGGGAGCAGGGCTATGCGACGGGGACGGGTGCGGGAGCGGGCGGACCGGCGGGCTCGGGGGCGGGCGCGCGGGGTGGTGGCGGCGGTGGCGCTGGTCGGGTGCGGGGTCCTGCTGGCGGCGGGATGCGGGCCGGAGCGGCCACCGGGTCCCGCGCCGGGCGGTTCGCCGCCGACCGCGCAGAGCGGCGCGGCGGCGTCCCCGGGCGGCCCGTCGGGATCCGCGCAGCCGTCCGGGCCGCCGGCGCCGCCCGCCAAGGGGGCCGTGACGGTGACCGGCGAGGTCGCCAAGGACCTCGGGTCGCCATGGGGCCTGGCCCCGCTGCCGGACGGGGACCTGCTGGTCGGCTCGCGGGACCGGGGCACGATCAGCAGGGTGGCGGTCGCCACGGGGCAGGTGACACAGATCGGGAAGGTGCCCGGGGTGGACCCGGGCGGTGAGGGCGGGCTGCTGGGGCTGGCCCTGTCGCCCTCGTTCGCCTCGGACCGGATGGTGTACGCGTACTTCACGACCGAGTCCGACAACCGGATCGCCCGGATGCGGTACGACGAGCACCGGGAGCCGGGACAGCAGCTGGGCGCACCGGACACCGTGCTGCGGGGCATCCCCAAGGGGCTCGTCCACAACGGCGGGCGGATCGCGTTCGGCCCGGACCGGATGCTGTACGCGGGAACGGGCGAGACCGGGAACACGGCGCTGGCTCAGGACCGGAAGTCGCTGGGCGGCAAGATCCTGCGGATGACCCCGGAGGGGCGGCCGGCGCACGGCAATCCGGATCCGGACTCCGTCGTCTACTCGTACGGGCACCGCAATGTGCAGGGACTGGCCTGGGACGGGGACAAGCGGCTGTGGGCGGCCGAGTTCGGCCAGCACACCTGGGACGAGCTGAACCTGATCGAGCCCGGCGGGAACTACGGCTGGCCCGAGGCCGAGGGCACGGCGGGCAGACCCGGCTTCCGCGACCCGGTGGCCGTCTGGAAGACCGACGAGGCCTCCCCGAGCGGGATCGCCTGGGCCCAGGGCTCGGTGTGGATGGCCGCGCTCAAGGGCGAGCGGCTCTGGCGGATCCCGCTCGCCGGGACGAAGCCGGCGGCCGAGCCAGAGGCCTTCCTCCAGGGGCAGTACGGCCGGCTGCGGACGGTGGTCTCCCTCGGCGGGGACAAGCTGCTGCTGGTCACGAGCGAGACGGACGGGCGGGGATCGCCGCAGTCGGGCGACGACCGGATCCTGACCCTGACGGTGCGGTAACCGACACGGCCCCCGGGGCGGGGCGGAAGGCACGGTGGCACGGTGTTCAACCCGATCGAGGAGCTGTTCAACCCGGGACGCAGGCACACGGACGAGGAGCGCAAGCGGCTGGAGCTGTCCCGGAGCGACGTCGGGGACGGCGATCCGGGACGGGGCCCGATAGACCTGGACTCCGGCAAGGTGCTCATACGCCTCGAGGAGCAGCCCCCACCGCAGGAGTGACCGGCCCGAACAGGCGCAGCCGGTGGGCGAGGGCGGCCGCTTCGCCGCGGCCGGCGACGCCCAGCTTGGCCAGGATGTTGGACACGTGGACGCTGGCCGTCTTCGGGGAGATGAAGAGTTCCTCGGCGATCTGGCGGTTGCTGTGGCCGGCGGAGACCAGGCGCAGGACGTCGCGCTCGCGGCTGGTCAGGCCCAGGGCCTCGGCCGGGTCGTTCTCCGGTGCGGGCGGGGCCGCGGGGGTGTCGGCCGCGGTGAGCGGGAGCCGGGCGCGCTGCGCCAGCAGCGCCAGGTCCTCTCGCAGCCGCCGTGCGCCGAGCTGCTCGGCGGTGGCGTGGGCGTCGCGGAGCAGGGCGGCCGCGGGCTCCCGGTCGCCGCCGGCGGCCAGCATCGCCTCGGCGAGCCGGTGGCGGGCACGGGCCAGCAGGTACGGGCGCTCCAGCGGGCGGACGGCCTCCTCCACGGCGGTCCAGTCGGTGACGGTGTCCCGGGCCTCGGCGCGCAGCAGTTCGGCGCGGAAGAACTCGGCGTGGGCGGTCCACAGCGGCGCCGGCGTGACCAGCTTGCGGGCGGCGTCGCGCAGGACGGCCAGGGCGGCCTCGCGGCCGGCGTCGGCCACCGGCAGGCCGCGGGAGTCCGCCTCGGCGCAGGCCGCGGCGAGCAGCAGCGGCCAGGCGTAGCGGTGGTGGCCGAGCGGGAAGCCGTGGTCGATCGCGGCGGCGACCTCCGTGCGGACGTCGGCGATGCGGCCCTCACCGGCGGCCACGCCGACCGCGAGGCGGAAGAGGGGTATGCGGTGCTGGGGCTGGGGGTCGTGGGTGCCGAAGTTCTCTCTCGCGGCGGCGAGCTGGGTGGCCGCCTCGGTGAGCTCTCCGCGGGCCAGGGCCAGATAGGACAGCCGCGCGGAGGCCGCTCCGCGGGGGGCCGCGCTCTGGCCCACCTGCAGGGCGCGCCGGGCGGCCTGGGCGGCCTCGTCCCAGCGGCCGAGGCCGTACAGGCTCTCGGCCATGTTGCCCATGATCCAAGCCTCGGTGTCCAGCAGGCGTGACGTCTTGACCAGCCGGGCCCCCTGTTCGGCGAGGGCCACGGCCTCCAGGGACCGGCCGATGCTTTCCAGTTGGGAGGAGAGGTTGATATGTGCACGACCCACCAGCATGAAGAGGCCGAGTTCGGCGGCCCGCTCCTTGACCGCGTGCATCTCGGCGAAGCCGCGCTCCGGGTCGCCTGCGTCCGTGAGCATGCAGCCCACGGTGATCCGGGCGTTCAGCTCGATCTCCTCGGCGCCGACCATGCGGGCGTAGGCGACGGCGCGTTCGGCCGCAGCGAGGTTGCCGGGGCCGGGGTCGTGGAGCATGCCCCAGCCCGCGGCTCGGACCAGGACCTCCGCGTGCACCTGGGACGGGGGCAGCCCCTTGACGAGCTCCTGGGCCTTGGCGAGCTCTTCCCAGCCGTCCCCGCGGGCCAGGCTGGAGACCAGCCGCGAGCGCTCGGTCCAGAACCAGGCGGCCCGCAGCGGGTCGTCGTCCTCCTCCAGCAGGCGCAGCGCCGTCTTGGTGATCTTCAGGGCGCGTTCGCGTTCGCCGCCGAAGCGGGCGGCGACAGTGGCCTCGGCGAGCAGGTCGAGGCGCTGGAGCGGGGTGGTGGCCGGGTCGCAGCCGCAGGGCGGGTACACGTCGGTGTAGTCGGCGGGGCGCAGGACCTGGCGGACCTCTTCGGGT
The DNA here is from genome assembly GCF_040645035.1 of Streptomyces sp. NPDC046876. NCBI lineage: Bacteria > Bacillati > Actinomycetota > Actinomycetes > Kitasatosporales > Streptomycetaceae > Streptomyces > Streptomyces sp. NPDC046876. Next base: position 43,470 of record NZ_JBEYXK010000055.1, read on the forward strand.
GCGCTCTCCCACAGGTCCAGCGCCCGGTCCAGCAGCCGCAGCTGCTCGGAGTAGGCGTGCCGGCGGCGGGCGGCCACCGAGGCGGCGAGCACGGCGGGCAGGGCCTTGGCGGTGTCGTTGGCGTAGTACCAGTAGCTGGCCAGCCGGATGATCCGCTCCTCGGCCCGGATGAGGGTGTCGTCGGCCTCCAGGGCCTCGGCGTAGCGGCGGTTGACGCGGGAGCGCTCGCCGGGCAGCAGGTCGTCGCTGACGGCCTCGCGGACGAGGGAGTGGCGGAAGCGGTAGCCGTCGCCGTCGGAGGTGGGCAGGAGGATGTTGGCGCCGACGGCGGCCCGCAGGGCCTCGATCAGCTCGTCCTCGCTGAGCCCGGCGACGGCCCGCAGGAGCGGGTACTCGACGGTGGAGCCGCCTTCGGCGACGATGCGGACCACGCGCTGGGCGGCCTCGGGGAGCACCTCGACGCGGACCAGCAGCAGGTCGCGCAGGGATTCGGTGAGTCCGGCGCGGCAGCCGCTCTCCCGGCAGGCGGCGAGTTCCTCAACGAAGAAGGCGTTGCCGTCGGAGCGGTCGAAGACGGAGTCCACGAAGGCCTCGTCGGGCTGCTCGGCGAGGATCCCGGCGAGCTGGCGGCGCACCTCGGCCCGGTTGAAGCGGGGCAGTTCGATGCGCTGGACGGTGCGCAGCCGGTCCAGTTCCGCGAGGAGCGGGCGCAGCGGGTGGCGGCGGTGGATGTCGTCGGCCCGGTAGGTGGCGACGAGGACCAGCCGGCCGCTGGTGAGCGTGCGCACGAGGTAGGACAGCAGGTGCCGGGTGGAGGTATCGGCCCAGTGCAGGTCCTCCAGGACCAGGACGACGGTGCGCTCGGCGGCGAGCCGCTCCAGCATCCGGGCCGTCAGTTCGAAGAGCCGGGCGGTGCTCTCCTCGTCGTGGGGGCCGCGCGGGGTATCGCCGAGCTCGGGCAGGATCCGGGCGAGCTCGTCCTCCTGACCGGCGGCCGCAGCGGCCAACTCCTGGGGCAGCAGCCGGTGCAGGATGCGCAGGGCCGTCGAGAACGGGGCGAAGGGAAGCCCCTCCGCCCCGATCTCCACGCATCCCCCGACGGCCACCACGGCGCCGTGCCGTGCGGCCTCGCCGAGGAACTCCTCGGTGAGGCGGGTCTTGCCGACTCCGGCCTCTCCCCCGATGAGCAGCGCCTGCGGCTCCCGGGCGGCGGCGCGCGCCAGTGCGTCGGTGAGTACGGCCAGTTCGTCGGCTCGGCCGACGAACACCGGGCTGACAGATCTGGTCTCCACGCCGCCGAGCATCGCACAGGAGGCCTGGTCGGCGGCACCGGGATTCGGTGCGCTCCTCATCACGCGTCAGTCCACGCTGCCCGCGCCGCAGTTCAGGCGGCGCGGGTGAAGCGGCTGCGGCCCTCCCTCACCGTCCCTTCGGGTTCCTGGCTGCGCACGGGGACCCGGTGCGCCTTCTTCGCGGCCTGCGCCAGGCGGTATGCCTCGGCCTCGCGCAGGAGGTCGGCGCGGCGGAGGGTGGCCAGCTCGTACTCGAACATCTCGTTCTCCCTGGTGGTGTTTCTCGGGCACCTCGTTCGGTGTGGTCCAAGATTCGCGCCCCAGGGGGTGCCGGCACATCGGGCGCATGCCGCATGTGTGCGGGCGGGGGGTCCTTAGGCCCGGGCCCCCGGGATGCCGGGGCGGGGCCGGGGGTGCTTAGGGAAGGCCCTAGGCGGCCTTGGGGACCGGAACGAGGAGGTCGAAGTACATGAGGCCGAAGAGCAGGATGCCGAGGGCGCCGAGGGCGACGGCGGCCCAGGAGACGGCGCGGACCCAGGCGGGCAGGGCGCGGTCGGCGGCGGCGAGGGCCGGGCGGGCCAGCACGAACACGGCGAGGAGGAGGGCGAGGGCGGACAGGACTCCGTTGACGAGGGCGGTCGTGTGCCAGGCGTCGCCGTACAGGGCGGCGATCTTCGCCTCGGTGGTGGTGGCGTTGACCGATTCGATCTGGCCGATGAGGGTCTGGCGCTCGGCCAGGACGCGGGAGACCCAGCTGCCGCTGAGCGCGACGAGGGCGAGTCCGGCCGCGGCGACTGCGCCGGCGCCGGAGCCGACGCCGGCGCTCCGCCCGCCGTCGCCCGACTCGGCCTCCACGTCCGCCTCGTCCGCCTCGTCCGCCTCGTCCATCTCGGCGGCTTGGTCCGCCGCCTCGTCGGCCTCCTCGGCCCGGTCCGTCCCGGCTGCGCGGTCGGCCTCTGGCCGGGCGGCGGCCGGGGCGGTGGTGCGGTCGGTCGTGGCGTCGGCCGCCTCGGCGGTCTCCGCCTGGTCGGCGGTGGGGGCGGTGGTGCTGCGGGCGGTCTTCGTGGTGTCCATGCGGGGCACGGTAGGCGGCTTGTCTGAGAGGGGTCTGAGAACCCGGCCGGGGGCCGGTGCGCTGCGCGCATCCCCTCCCCGCCCCACCCTTTCACCGTTTCCCGGGGCCCCGCCCCGGCCCCCCGGCGATCCCCGCCTCGCCGCCGTTGGAGGCCCGGGGCCGGGGATGCGGGCGAAGCCCGGCAACGGGGCCGGGGGCGGAGCCACGCGAGGGCCGCAACGGGCCCTGGTCGAAGCCCAGCGACGGAGCCCCACGGGAAGCGGGCCGAGCCGCGCGACGGGGCGGGGCGGAGCCCCGCAACGGATCCTCGCGGTGGGCGAAGGGCCCGGTCATCACCTGGCGGTCGCCCTCGCGGCCGGTGCCGCCGAGGAAGTCCTCCGCCCACAGGGAGGAGGCCGGG
>NZ_JBEYXK010000056.1:0-44546 GCF_040645035.1 Streptomyces sp. NPDC046876
GGTGAGCTGGCTGCTGCGCATGTGGCCGGGCTGTGGTCGCTGGAGGATGCGGCTCTGCTGGTGGCTGCTCGTGGTCGGCTGATGCAGGCGCTGCCCGCCGGTGGTGCGATGGCCGCCGTGCAGGCCACCGAGGACGAGGTCCGTGCGGTGCTCGGCGACGGTGTCGGTATCGCTGCCGTCAATGGGCCGACGTCGGTCGTCGTGTCGGGTGCCGAGGCTGCCGTCGAGGCCGTCGTTGCGCACTTCGCGGAGGCCGGTCGGAAGACCAAGCGGCTGGTGGTGAGCCACGCGTTCCATTCGCCGCTGATGGAGCCGATGCTCGCCGAGTTCCGGCAGTTCGCCCAGCTCCTGGACTACGGGCCGCTGCGGATCCCCGTCGTCTCCACGTTGACCGGGCAGTCGGCCTCGTACGAGGAGCTGTCCGACCCCGAGTACTGGGTGCGGCACGTGCGGGAGGCCGTGCGGTTCGCCGACGCCGTCACCGTCCTGGAAGACCAGGGCCACACCACCTTCCTCGAACTCGGCCCCGACGCGGTGCTCACCGCCATGGCCGCCGAGTCCGCCGCCGACGCGGTGGCGCTGCCCGCGCTGCGCCGGGGCCACGAGGAGCCCCGTACGCTCCTCACCGCGCTCGCCACCCTGCACACGCGGGGCGTCCCGGTCGACTGGGCCGCGCTGCTCGGCGGGCCGGGCGCTGTCGTCGACCTGCCCACGTACCCCTTCCAGCGCAAGCGCTACTGGATCGACGCCGGCACCGCAGGCGTGGACGCCGACTCCCTCGGCATCACCGCCGCCGCGCACCCGCTGCTCGGCGCGGCCGTGTCCGTGGCCGGGTCGGAGCGGCTCGTCCTGACCGGCCGGCTGTCGCTGCGCACCCACCCCTGGCTCGCCGACCACGCCGTGGGCGACACCGTCATCCTGCCGGGCACCGGCTTCGTCGAACTGGCCCTGGCCGCCGGTGAGCAGGCGGGCTGCGAGGTGCTTGAGGAGCTGACGCTCCAGGCGCCGTTGGTGGTGGACCGCACCGCCAGCACCGAGTTCCAGATCGTGGTGGAGGGCCCGGAGGCCGACGGCCGCCGTACCCTGACCGTCCACTCGCGGACCGTGGACGCCGACTGGACCCGGCACGCCGAGGGCGTCCTGCGCTCCGGCGCACCGGCCGGCGCCACGGCCGACCCGGTGTGGCCGCCGCAGGGCGCCACCGCCCTGCCGGTCGACGCCGAGAGCGCGTACGCCCGTATGCGGGACCGGGGCTACGGCTACGGGCCCGCCTTCCAGGGCCTGCGGGCCGCCTGGCGGCGCGGGGCCGAGCTGTTCGCCGAGGTCGCCCTGCCGGAGGGCGTCGAGCCCGCCGGGTACGGGCTGCACCCGGCCCTGCTGGACGCCGCCCTGCACGTCATCGGCCTGGACGAGGACGCCGCCGGCCCCGAACTGCCCTTCGCCTGGGGCGAGGTCGCCCTGCACGCCACCGGTGCCACCGCGCTGCGGGTCCGCGTCACCCCCACCGCCTCGGGCGTCACGCTGAACCTCAGCGACCCCGCCGGCAGCCCGGTCGCCACCGTGGGCTCGCTCGTCCTGCGGCCGCTCGCGGGCGGCCGGGTCGCCGCAGCCGCGGGGCTGCCGCTGCACCACGTCGAGTGGGCCGGGCTGCCCGGGAGCGGGAGCGAGGCCGCGGGTGTGGCTGCCGGTGCCGTGTACGACGTACCGCAAGCCGATGCGGCCTTGGCGGTGCTCGGTCGGATCCGGGAGTGGCTGGCGGACGAGTCCGCGTCGCACGGGGCCGGGCCGCTGGTGGTCCGGACCCGGGGTGCGGTGGCGGTGCGGGCCGGTGAGGACATCGCCGAGCCGGAGACCGCTGCGGTGTGGGGCCTGGTGCGTTCCGCGCAGGCCGAGCACCCGGGGCACTTCGTCCTCCTCGACGCCGACGCCGACGACGATGCCGATGCCGATGCCGATGAGCTTCCCCTGCTGCCCGCCGACGAACCCGAACTCGCCCTCCGGGGCGGTGTCTTCTACGGGGCACGGCTGACGCGTACCGCGCCGGCCGAGGTCGAGAGGGCTACGGCGCCGGTGTTCCGGGAGGGCGGGACCGTCCTGATCACCGGTGGTACCGGTGGGCTGGGTGCGCTGACCGCGCGGCACCTGGTGGCCGAGCACGGGGTGCGGAGCCTGGTGCTGGTCGGGCGTCGGGGCGCCGAGGCTCCGGGGGCCCGTGAGCTGGCTGCGGAGCTCGAGGCCGCGGGGGCGTCGTCCGTGGTGCTGGCGGCCTGTGACGTGGCCGACCGGGATGCCGTCGCGGCGCTGCTCGCGCAGTATCCGGTGACGGCGGTCGTCCACACCGCCGGTGTCCTCGCCGATGCGACCGTGGAGTCGTTGACCGCGGAGCAGCTGGCGGCCGTATGGGCTCCGAAGGCTGCGGCGGCGCGGCACCTGCACGAGCTGACCGCCGGGCAGGAGCTCGACGCGTTCGTGCTCTACTCCTCCGCCGCCGGCACCTTCGACGGCATCGGCCAGGCCAACTACGCCGCCGCCAACGCCTACCTCGACGCCCTCGCCACCCACCGCCGCGCCCACGGCCTGCCCGGGCTGTCCCTGGCCTGGGGCCTGTGGCACCCCGACGCGGGCGGCATGGGCGCCGGCCTCACCACCGCCGACGTGCAGCGCACCGCCCGCGCCGGCACCCCCGCCCACACCGCCGAGCAGGGCCTCGCCTTCCTCGACGCCGCCCTGCGCGCGGAGCGCCCGCACCTGCTCGCGCTGCGCCTGGACTCCGCGGCCCTCGGCCGCCGGGCCCGCGCCGAGGGCGTACCGGCCCTGCTGCGCTCCCTGGTCCGGGTCCCGGCCCGGCGCGCCGCCGCGGGCTCCGCCGGCGGCGGGGACACCCTGGGCGCGCAGTTGGCGGCCCTCTCCCCCGCCGACCAGGACCGCCACCTGCTGACGCTGGTCCGCACCCACGTCGCGACCGCCCTCGGCCACAACGGCCCCGAGGCCGTCGACCCGACACGCGGCTTCGGCAGCCTCGGCTTCGACTCGCTGGCCGCCGTCGACCTGCGCAACCGGCTCGGCGCCGCGACCGGCCTGCGCCTGCCGGCCACGCTCACCTTCGACTACCCCGACGCCCAGTCCCTGGCCCGCTACCTGCGGGACCAGCTCGTCGGCGACACCACCGCCGCGGCGAACGCCGCCCCGGGTACCGGGGTTGCGGGCGCAGGCGCGGGTGCGGCCGATGCGGACGAGCCGATCGCCATCGTCGGCATGGCCTGCCGGTTCCCCGGCGGAGTCACCTCCCCCGAGGGCCTGTGGGAGCTACTGGCCGGCGGCCGCGACGCCATCGGACCCTTCCCCGACAACCGCGGACCGATCTGGGCCGCCTCGTACGACCCCGACCCGGACGCGGTGGGCATGTCGTACTCCGACCAGGGCGCCTTCCTGTACGACGCGGACCGCTTCGACGCCGACTTCTTCGGCATCAGCCCGCGCGAGGCCCTCGCCACCGACCCGCAGCAGCGCCTGCTCCTGGAGACCTCCTGGGAGGCCTTCGAGCGCGCGGGCATCGACCCCTCGGCGCTGCGCGGCGCTCCCGTGGGCGTGTTCGCGGGCGTCATGTACCACGACTTCGCGCCGCGGCTGCGCGAGGTGCCCGAGGAGCTCGCCGGGTACCTCGGCAACGGCGGCCTGGGCAGTGTCGTGTCCGGCCGGGTCTCGTACGCCCTGGGCCTCGAGGGCCCGGCACTGACGGTCGACACCGCGTGCTCCTCGTCGCTCGTGGCCGTGCACCTGGCCGGGCAGGCGCTGCGCAACGGTGAGTGCTCGCTCGCCCTGGCGGGCGGTGTGACCGTGATGTCGACTCCGGACACGTTCGTGGACTTCAGCCGGCAGCGGGGCCTTGCCGCCGACGGCCGCTGCAAGCCGTACGCGGAGGCCGCGGACGGCACCGGCTGGGGCGAAGGCGTCGGTGTCCTCGTCCTTGAGAAGCTCTCCGACGCCCGGAGGAACGGCCACCGCGTGCTGGCGCTCGTCAGCGGCTCCGCCATCAACCAGGACGGCGCCAGCAGCCAGCTCACCGCGCCCAACGGGCCCGCGCAGCAGCGGGTCATCCGGCAGGCTCTGGCCTCCGCCCACCTCACCGCGGCCGATGTGGACGCGGTGGAGGGCCACGGCACCGGTACGCGGCTCGGTGACCCGATCGAGGCGCAGGCGCTGCTCGCCACGTACGGCCAGGACCGGCCGGAAGGCGGCCAGCCGCTGTGGCTCGGGTCGGTGAAGTCCAACCTGGGCCACACCCAGGCAGCCGCCGGTGTCGCGGGCATCATCAAGATGGTCGAGGCCCTGCGCCACGAGACCCTGCCGATGACCCTCGGCGTCGACGCCCCCAGCAGCCACGTCGACTGGAGCGAGGGCGAGGTCTCCCTGCTGACCGAGGCCCGGCCCTGGCCGGCCGGTGAGCGGACCCGCCGCGCGGGCATCTCCTCCTTCGGCATCAGCGGTACGAACGCCCACGTCATCGTGGAGGAAGCCCCGGCCGAGGAGCCCATCGAGCCGGTGCAGGCGCTGCCGGTGGTCCCACTGCTGGTGTCGGCCAAGACGGCGGACGGCGTACGCGACCAGGCGGCCCGCCTGCGGGAGTTCCTCGCCGCGCACCCGGAGGCGGACCTGACCACGGTCGCGTTCGCCCTGGCCACGCAGCGGTCCGCGTTCGCCCACCGGGCGGCCGTGGTGGCCGCCGACCGCGACGGCGCACTGACCGGCCTGGAGGCTCCGGCCCTGACGGGCACGGCCGCGGGCGGCCTGACGGCCTTCCTGTTCACGGGGCAGGGCAGCCAGCGGGCGGGCATGGGGCGCGAGCTGTACACCCAGTCCCCCACTTTTGCCGCCGCCCTGGACGAGGTCTGCGCGGCCTTCGACGAGCACCTTGAGCGGCCGCTCAAGGACGTGCTGTTCGACGAGGACCCGGCTGATCTGAACCGGACCGAGTACACCCAGCCTGCGCTGTTCGCCATCGAAGTCGCCCTGTACCGGCTGGTCGAGGCCTGGGGTGTGCGTGCTGACGCGCTTGCCGGGCACTCCATCGGTGAGCTGGCTGCTGCGCACGTGGCCGGGCTGTGGTCCCTTGAGGACGCGGCTCTGCTGGTGGCTGCTCGTGGTCGGCTGATGCAGGCGCTGCCCGCCGGTGGGGCCATGGCCGCCGTCCAGGCCACCGAGGAGGAAGTGCGCGCCGTCCTGACCGACGGAGTCGGGATCGCCGCCGTCAACGGGCCGACCTCGCTCGTCGTCTCCGGTACGGAGGCCGCCGTTGAGACGGTCGTCGCCCACTTCGCAGAGGCCGGTCGGAAGACCAAGCGGCTCGTCGTCAGCCACGCCTTCCACTCGCCGCTGATGGAGCCGATGCTCGCCGAGTTCGGGGAGATCGCCGCCGGACTCGCCTACGACGAGCCCCGGCTGCCGATCGTGTCCACGCTGACCGGCAAGCCGGCCTCGTACGAGGAGCTCTCCGACCCGCAGTACTGGGTGCGGCACGTCCGCGAGGCCGTCCGCTTCGCCGATGCCGTGAACACACTGCAGGGCCAGGGCGTCACCACCTTCTTCGAGCTCGGCCCGGACGCGGTCCTCACCGCAATGGCCGCCGAGTCCCTCGACGCGGAGTCCGTGGCGATCCCCGCGGTCCGCCGCGACCGGCCCGAGGCGCAGGCCCTGACCGAGGCCGTCGCCCGGCTCCACCTGCACGGCACCGCCGTCGACTGGGCCGCGTTCTTCGGCGCGGCCCGTACCGGAGTCGTGGACCTGCCCACGTACGCCTTCCAGCACGCGGGCTACTGGCTCGCGGACCGGACCCTCGCGGGCTCCGGCCGGGCCGAGGAGTTCGGGCAGCAGGACACCGGGCATGCGGTCCTGGGTGCCGCGGTCGAGCTGCCCGAGGGCGACGGGGTGCTGTTCACGGGCCGGCTGTCGCTGCGCAGCCACCCCTGGCTCGCCGACCACGCCGTCGCCGGGACCGTCATCGTCCCCGGCGCCGCCCTCGTGGACATCGCCGTCCGCGCCGGCGACCACCTCGGCGCGGGGGTCCTCCAGGACCTCACCCTGCACGCCCCGCTGGTCGTGCCGGCCGAAGGCGCCGTGGACCTGCGCGTGCAGGTCGGCGGCGGGGAGCCGTACGCCCTCACCGTGTTCTCGCGGGCCGAGGGCGCCGAGGACGAGCCGTGGGTGCGGCACGCCGACGGGGTGCTCGTCGCGCAGGACGCGGTGGCCGGGACCTCGCTGGAGGTCTGGCCTCCGGCCGGGGCGGAGCCCGTCGACGTCAGCTCGCTGTACGAGGACCTCGCGGCGAGCGGGCTGGAGTACGGGCCGGTGTTCCAGGGCCTGCACGCCGCCTGGCGACTCGGCGAGGACGTGTACGCCGAAGTCGCCCTGCCCGAGGGCAGCGACACCGGCGGCTTCGGCCTCCACCCGGCCCTGCTCGACGCCGCCCTGCACGCCATCGGGCTGGGCGCGGCGGCGAAGGACACGGCCGAAATGCCGTTCGCGTGGAGCGACGTCGTGCTGCACGCCGTCGGCGCCACCGCCCTGCGCGTCCGGGTGACCCCGGCCGCCTCCGGGTACGGGCTGCACCTCGCGGATGCCGCGGGTGCGCCGGTGGCCACGGTCGGCGCTCTCGCGCTGCGGCCGGTGGCTGCGGACGACCTGCGGTCCTCGGCCGCGGTGCGGGACCTGTACGAGGTGCGGTGGAGCGAGCCGGCCCCGGAGGCGGCCGGTGCCGCCTTCGAGGAGGCGCCGGTGGTGCTGGAGGTGCCGGCGGGCGGCGAGCCGGGCCCGGTGCTGGACGGCGTACTGGAGTGGCTGCGGGCGCAGCTGCCGGGGACCGCGCCGCTGCTGGTCGTGACGCGGGGGGCCGTGGCCGCCTCGGACGGCGAGGACGTGGCCGACCTGGCGCAGGCCGCCGTGTGGGGGCTGGTGCGCGCGGCGCAGGCCGAGCACCCAGGGCGGATCGTGCTGCTGGACGCCGACACCGAAGCCCCTGACCTGTCGGCGATCGGCGAGGCGGAGCCGGAGCTGCTGCTGCGCGACGGCCGGCTGCGCGTGCCGCGGCTGGCGCCGGCCTCGGCTCCGGCCGGGGACGCCGCCGGGGCGCCGGTGTTCCGGGAGGGCGGCACCGTCCTCGTCACCGGCGGCACCGGCGGGCTGGGCGCGCTGACCGCCCGGCACCTGGTCGCGGAGCACGGCGTACGGAGCCTGGTGCTGACCAGCCGCCGCGGGGCCGAGGCGCCGGGTGCGGCCGAGTTGGCCGCGGAGCTCCAGGCCGCGGGCGCCTCCGTGGTACTGGTCGCCTGCGACGTCGCCGACCGGGATGCGGTGGCGGCGCTGCTGGCCGCGCATCCGGTGACGGCCGTCATCCACACCGCCGGTGTGCTGGCCGACGCCACCGTGGAGTCGTTGACCGCCGAGCAGCTGCGCACCGTATGGGCTCCCAAGGCCGAAGCGGCGCGCCACCTGCACGAACTGACCGCCGGGCAGGGGGATCTGGACGCCTTCGTCCTGTTCTCCTCCACGGCCGCCACGTTCGACGGCTCCGGCCAGGGCAACTACGCCGCCGCCAACGCCTACCTCGACGCTCTCGCGGCGCACCGCCGGGCCCAGGGGCTGCCCGCCATCTCCCTGGCGTGGGGCCTGTGGCACCCGGAGGCCGGCGGCATGAGCAGCACCCTCAGCCAGGCCGACGTGGACCGGGTGGCCCGGACCGGCCCGGCGGCGCTCGGCCGCGAGCACGGGCTCGCGCTGTTCGACGCGGCGCTGGCGAGCGGGGCGGCGCGGCTGCTGCCGGTGCCGTTCGATGCGAAGGCGCTGGCCGAGCGGGCGCGGGTGCAGGGCCTGCCGGCCGTGCTGCGCTCCCTGGTCCGGCCGGTCGGCGTACGGCGCTCCGTCGCCGGGGCGGCGGGTGCGGCCGGGGCCGGGGCGGCCGGGCAGAGCCTCAAGGAGCGGCTGCTCGCGCTGCCCGCGGGTCAGCGCGAGGAGCTCGTACTGGACCTGGTGCGCTCCCAGGCGGCCGCCGTCCTGGGGCACGCGGGAGCGGATGCGGTCGACCCCGAGCGCGGCTTCGGCCAGCTCGGCTTCGACTCGCTCGCGGCGGTCGAGTTCCGCAACCGGCTCGCGCCGGCGACCGGACTGCGGCTGCCGGCCACCTTGACCTTCGACTACCCGACGTCGCGGGCGCTGGCGGGCTACATCCGCGAGGAGCTCGCCCCGGACGAGACCGGAGCCGCCGCCCTGCGGGCGGTGGAGGGCGAACTGGCCCTGCTGGAGGACCGGCTGATGCTGGCCGCCGGCGAGGTCGTGGACGGTACGGACCACAGCCGGGTCGGTGAGCGGCTGCGGGCGCTGGCCGCCCGCTGGGCGGCGCTGAACGCGCCGGCCGGCATCGAGGAGGAGGCCGCCGCGCTCGCGGACGCCGACGCCGACGAACTCTTCGGGATCCTCGACGGCGAATTCGAACTGGGCTGACACAGGCGGGCAGCCACCCGCAGGCACGCATTGACGCATGCACGCACGCAAAGACGACGACGCACGCACGACACGTACGGCACGTACGAGACGTATGAGGAGATCCGATCATGGTTGCTGCTCTGGATACGGCCACGGCCACGGCTCCGGCCACGGCTCCGGCTCCGGCTCCCGCCAGACGCAAGGAGACCGACCTGTGGCTGCTGGAACGGCTGGTCCCTGGGGCGGGCGTCAACAACCTCTCCCTGACCTTCGACGTGGACGGCCCGCTGGACCGGGCCGCCCTCGGGCGGGCGCTGACCCTGGTCGTGCGCAAGCACGACATCCTGCGGACGGTCTTCCGGGCCGGTGAGACCGAGCTGGTCCGCGAGGTGCTGGACCCCGCGGCGGTCACCGTGGAGGTGGAGGAGTTCCGGCCGGACCCGGCCCCGGAGCGGGTGCAGGCGGAGGTCGAGGCGTTCGTCGCAGCGCCGTTCGCCCTCGACGGCTCGCCGCTGCTGCGCGCGGCGCTGTTCACCACGGGCAGCGGAGGCTCGGTGGTCAGCGTGGCGCTGCACCACCTGGTCTTCGACGCGATGTCGACGGTCACCCTGCTGGGCGAGCTGATCAGCGCGTACGAGGCGCCCGACGGCTACGCCACACTGCCGGCGGTCGCCGCGGCCGAGGAGCCCGAGCCGGGCGCGGCCAGTGTGGAGTTCTGGCGCGAGCAGCTGCGCGGCTACCGGGCGCCCGAGGGCGGCCTGTGGTTCGGCAACCCGCCGTCGGAGGCGCCCGACCTGGCGGGCGGCAGCACCTGGTACGCGCTGTCGGCCGAGGCCCGCGCCGTGGTGGCCCGGCTGCAGCGCGAGCTGCGGGCGCCGCAGGCGGTGGTCCTGCTGGCCGCGTACGCGCTGCTGCTGTCGCGGCACGGCGCCGGGCAGGACATCGTCGTCGGCTCGCCGGTCAGCGTCCGCCCGGCCGGGCAGGAGGGCGCGATGGGCTACCACGTCAACGTGCTGCCGCTGCGGGTGAAGGTGGATCCGGCGAAGCCGTTCAAGCGGCTGGTCAACCGGGCGCGTTCGGTGTTCCTGGAGGGCCTCGGCCATTCGGGCGTGCCGGCCGAGTCGGTCCTGGACGAGGTCCGCGACAGCGGCGGCTCCGGCTGGCGCAACTCGCTGTGCACGCACCTGTTCAACTACGTGCCCGGCGGTACGTCCGCCGAGTTCGCGGTGGCCGGGCACCCGGCCCGGATCCGCGGCGTGGAGAACGGTTTCAGCAAGTTCGACCTCGAGTTCTTCTTCATGCCGGAGGGCGAGGACGAGCACGCCGAGACCCGGATCCGCGCCGTCTACCGCACCCAGGCGTTCGGCCCGCACGAGGTGGACCTGCTGCTGGCCCGCTACGACGCCCTGCTGGTCCGGCTCGGCGAGGCCGCGCCCACCACGGCGGTCGGCGAGATCGCCGCCTGGGGCGCCGAGGACACCGCGGCCGTGGAGGCCGGCCACCGCGGCGGACTCCCGCAGGCGTACGCGGCCTCCCCCGCGGTGGCCCGGTTCTCCCGGTACGCCCGCGGTGAGCTGAGCGGCGTACGGGCGTACGTGGCGGGCCCGGACGGCCAGGAGCTCCCCCTCCTCGTCCGCGGCGAACTGCACCTGACGGGCCCGGACGGCGAGCCGGCCCCCACGGCCGAGCTGGCCCGCTGGCTGCCCGACGGCCGCCTCGAGCTCCTGGGCCGCAAGGACCGCCGGGTCACCGTCCAGGGCACGACGGTGCCGCTGGACGACATCGACGGGGTGCTGCTGGCCCACCCGGACGTCGTGAACGCCGCGACGGTCGCGGTACCGGCGGCGGCCGGCGCCGATCCCGTCCTGGTCTCCTTCGTGGCCACGACGGCGGCCGCGGACCTGGCGGACCGGCTCCTGAAGCAGATCCGCGCGGACCTGCCCGGCGCCGCCGAACCGCACCAGGTGGTGATCACGGACGCCCTGCCCGAGGTCGCGGGCCTGCCCGACCTGGAGGGCCTGGCCCTGCGCGCCGAACGCCTCCTGCGCGAGGAGCCGGCCGCGCCGGAGGCCGACGGCATGGACGCCGAGGAGCTCGCCGACCGCCTGCTGCTGCTGTGGCGCGAGTACCTCAAGCGGGACGACCTGACGGTCCGCTCCGGCTTCTTCGCCAGCGGCGGCCACTCCCTGCTGGGCATCCAGCTCCTGCAGCGGGTGAAGCGCAACATGCACCTGACGGTCCGGGTGAAGCTGGCGGACCTGTTCGCCCACCCGACCCCGGAAAAGCTGGCCACCCACATAGCCCGCACGGCGGCCTGAGGCAGCGCAGCCCAGCACAGCACAGCAGCAGCACAGCACACGAACCGAACGCACGAACCGAACGGGAGACGGCCGGTGGGCCGGGGCACCAGCCCCGGCCCACCGGCCGTTCCGCATCCCCCCGGCCGGGCCCCGTGGGCCGATTGGCGGCATGGAGGTGCGGCGCCGCGACACCGTGGTGAGCATGGGACGGGCGCTCCTTCCGGCCCGTTGCCGGCGCAACACCGGTCTGGTCGACCGGCGGCCGGTACGAAACCCGCGGAACGCCCTTCCCAGACCCCACCGCCCAGACGTACCCGCCTCCCCGAGCCGCGGCCGAGTCGAGCACGCGGCTCCGGTGCGCCGTGCACCTGGGCGCCGTCCGACCCCGAGGAGAAGACATGCGCGTCCTCATCCAGATGCGGCCCGAGCGCGATCTCGTGGAGGCCGTGGTGAACCCGCAGCTCACCGCGACGACCGAAGACGTCGCAGGGCGTCTGTCCGGCATCGAGCTGGACCAATCGTTCACCCCGGTGGCGGTGCCCAGACCGGTACCGACCATGACGGACGGGGATCCACTGTCCCTGGACCAGCCACTCAGGTTCTCCATGGAGCCACAGGACGCCACCGTTCTGGTCCGCGGGGAGATCCACGACTACGACACCGCCGACCGGATCGCGATGCTCTCCCTCGCCCACCCGGAGATCGTCGGGATCTCCGCCGACCCGGTCATCGAGGGGGTGCCCACGTGTGGCGGGGACTCCCCCGTCGGCGACTGGCAGGACGTGCGGGACCTCCTCGCCGAGCTGGGGGCGGACAACCTCGACGGCAGCGGCGTCGCCCTGGCGATCACCGACACCGGCATCAACACCCAGCACCTGAGCGACGAACTGGACCGCCCGATCACGGTCGACGCGGCACGCAGCTGGAACCCCCCGGGCGTGGTCGGCCAACCGGGGAAGTTCCCGGTCCACCACGGCACCATGTGCGCGTTCGACGCCCTCATCGCCGCGCCGAAGGCGACCCTGCTCGACATCCCCGTGCTGCTCTCCCGGCGCCCCGGGCCGACCGTCATGAGCGGGCTGCTCTCGGACGCGGTCGCCGCCTACGCCCACCTGCTGGGCGTGCTCGCGGCGATGCCGCAGGACAAGAGGGCGCTCGTGGTCAGCAACAGCTGGGGCTCCTTCTCGCCCCGGTGGGACTTCCCGCCCGGCCACCCCGGCAACTACTCGGACAACCGCGCCCACCCCTTCAACCTGATGGTGACCGCCCTGGAGGCCGCGGGCGCGGACATCCTGTTCGCGGCCGGCAACTGCGGCCGCGACTGCCCGGACGGGCGGTGCGAGTTCACCAGCCGTCCCATCTGCGGCGCCAACTCCCACCCGCGTGTCCTGTCGATCGGCGGCGTCGACACCCGGGGAGACCGGGTCGGCTACTCCTCCCAGGGCCCCGGACGGCTCAGCAGCGACAAGCCGGACCTCTGCGCGTACACGCACTTCGAGGGCTCGCACGCCTTCGGCGCGCACAAGCCGGACTCCGGTACCTCGGCGGCCTGCCCGGTCGCCGCGGGCGTCGTCGCCGCCATCCGCACGCACTGGCCGGTCAGCGCCATCAAGCCGGCCGAGCTCCGTACGCTGCTGCGCCGCACCGCCGACGACCTCGGCACCGCGGGGTTCGACTTCGACACCGGCTTCGGCGTGATCAACCCGTCGGCCATCATGGACGCGCTGCGCCGCCGCCAGAAGAACGGCCACCGCAGCCGCAGCCGCAGCCGCAGGTAGTCGGCGATGGCCCCCGACACGCCCACCACCCTCATCACGGTCGAGCTCCCGCCGGGGGCCACACTCGACGACGCCGTACAGAAGCTCGGCCTCACCCCCGAGGAGGTCGACACCGCCTACGGCCTCATCGACCTGCACAACGGCACGTACGCCCTCCTCGTCACCGAAGCAGCGGCCGAACGCGTAAGCGGCACACCGGGCATGAAGGGCCCGTACGCCAACCCGAAGATCGAACCCTTCGGCCCGCCCCAACCCGCCCCTGACGAGAAGTAGCGCAGAACAGCACACGGGCCGGCCCGCCACCGTGGCGGGCCGGCCCTTTCGGGGCCTCAGCCCGCCTTCGCACATGCGGCACGCAGTGCGGCACCCCGCGTAAGGAACGCAACGCGAATGACGGGCACCATGCAGACGACCTGCATCAAGGCGTACCAGGGCGGACACACCCCGGGGATCACATCAACGCCGATGATGGCGATCGGCATGACGACGGCGAGGCCGCGCAACCGCTCGAAGGCCCGTCGCGACCCCCGGGAAGCGGACACGACCACCCGGTGCACCACCAGGGCGACCACGGGCAGCAGAACCGCCCGCACCCACATGAACCCGTTGACCATGTGCCCGCTGCCCGCCACCGCAATGACGGCGAGCAGTCCGAGGACGCTGAGTGCGCCGTACGCTGTGATGCTTTTCCTCGCCGTGTCGAAGGCCCGTCGGATGTCGGTTTCCCTGCTGGTTTCCATGCCACCGACGCTACGGAGCGACCGCCGTCCCCCCTATCCGTCTGGCCCCACACTCGGGTGGGTCCAGCCCCACTACCACCCTGACCAGGGCGTCGGCGGCAACGGCAGGGGTGCACAGTAGGAGCACCAAGGGGAAAGAAGACCGAGGGGGGACCATGAGACATCTGGGTCTATGGCTGAAGCGGGCCGGCACGGGGGCCTTACGGGCGTGCACCGTGGCGGCGGTCACCATGGCGGTTCCGGCGGTGTGGGCCGCCGCCGTGGCGCTCGGCATCCGGTGGGGCGCGGGCAACCCGTGGTCGTGGCTGGGCCCGTTCGTCCTCACCACCGTGGGCACGCTCGCCCTGCCCCGCCCGGTCTGCCGGACGGTCCGCTTCCTCGTCGCGAGGTGGACGGACACAGTGATCCCCGCGGGCTACCGCCAGGCCCCACCCGTCACCCAACTCTCCACCGGCTACTGGTGGAACGGCTTCGGCTACGAACGCACCCGTCGCGACGCGCTCATGGACCAGCGGCGGCGGATCCGCTGGAACGATCCCGCGAACTGGCGCGACCTCCGTTTCACGGCCATCGCCCCCTTCACCGCGGGCCTGGTCGCGTGCGTCCCGCCGGCGGGGGCAGCCGCAGCCGTCCTCGGCCTCACCCGGCCGGAGCTCCTGGGCCGCGCCGTGGGCGTCCTGGCCCTGATGGTGGCCGTAGCCTCGTCCCCGTACGCCTGGCGCTGTCTGGTCCCGGTAGCCGTCCACTTCTTGCGCCCCTCGCCCTCGATGGTGCTGGCGGACCGGGTGGAGGAGCTGACCGCCCAGCGCGCGGAGGCAACGGTCGCCCAGGCCGCCGAGATCCGCCGCATCGAGCGGGACCTGCACGACGGCGCACAGGCCCGCCTGGTCTCCCTGGGCCTCTCCCTCGCAATCGCCGAAAAGCTGATGGAAACCGACCCCGACCAGGCCAGAACCCTCATGCGGGAAGCCCGCGCCGGCGCCACCGCCTCCCTCACCGAACTCCGCGAACTGGTCAGGGGCATCAACCCGCCCGTCCTGAACGACCGAGGCCTGGTCGACGCCGTCCGCGCCCTGGCCCTGGACAGCCCCCTGGAAACAACAGTCACCGCAGCCCTCGACGACTGCGCCCTCGACCCCCCGATCGAGTCCGCCCTGTACTTCGCCACGGCCGAACTCCTCACGAACGCAACGAAGCACGCCCACGCAACCCAGGCCCGCATCTCCCTCACCCGCACCACCACCTCCGTGCTCATCCAGGTGGAGGACAACGGCCGGGGCGGCGCCGACATCACCCCCGGCGGCGGCCTTGCAGGCCTCCGCCGCCGCTTGTCCGCCTTCGACGGCACCCTGGAGCTCACGAGCCCGACGGGCGGCCCGACCCTCGCAACCCTGGTGGTGCCATGCGCATAGTCGTAGCCGAAGACCTCTACCTCCTCCGAGACGGAATGGTCCGCCTCCTCGAGGCGTACGGCCACCAGGTAGTAGCCACGGCAACAACCGGCCCCGAAACCCTGGAGGCCCTCCTCACCCACCACCCGGACGTCGCCGTCGTCGACGTCCGCATGCCCCCGACCCAATCGGACGAAGGCCTCCAGGCGGCCCTGGCAGCCCGCCGTGCACACCCGGGCCTGCCGATCCTGATCCTGTCCCAGTACGTGGAGCAGCTCTACGCCCGCGAACTCCTGGCCGACGGCTCCGGCGGCATCGGCTACTTCCTCAAGGACAGCGTGTTCGACGCGGACCAGTTCAACGACGCCCTGGAACGCGTGGCCGCCGGCGGAACCGCAATGGACCCCACGGTCATCGCGAAGCTCCTCTCCAACGGCCCTTCAACCCGCCGCCTGGACCACCTCACCGACCGCGAACACCAGGTCCTCACCCTGATGGCCGAAGGCCTCTCCAACCAGGCGATAGCCCAACGCCTCTTCCTGAGCGAGGGCGCCATCAGCAAGTACACGACGTCCCTCTTCACGAAGCTGGACATCACCACCTCCGACCACACCAACCGCCGCGTCCTGGCCGTCCTCACGTACCTCAACAACCCGTAAAAGCGGGGCTGTTACCGTGACCAAATGCCCTCGATCAAGCAGTTCCAGGTCACCTTCGACTGCGCGGAACCCGAGCGCCTCGCCCGCTTCTGGTGCGAGGTGCTGGGCTACGTCATACCGCCGCCGCCGAAGGGCTTCGCCACCTGGGACGCATACAAGCACGCGCAGCCACCCGAGGAACAGGATTCCTGGTTCGCCTGCGTCGACCCCTCAGGCGTGGGCCCGCGCCTGTACTTCCAGCGCGTCCCGGAAGGCAAGGCCGCCAAGAACCGGCTGCACCTCGACGTACGGGTCGCCACGGGCCTCGTGGGCGAAGAACGCCTCGCCGCCCTCGAGGCCGAATGCGCCCGCCTACTCCCCCTCGGAGCCGTACACGTCCAAACCCTGTACGACGGCAACGACGCCTGCATCCCCATGCAGGACATAGAAGGCAACGATTTCTGCCTCGACTGACCGCCGCCAAGCCATGCCGCCCGACCCGCGTCAGTTGGATCGCCTTGAAGAGGTAGAGAAAGCTTGGGCGCATCCCGCTTCGGCGATACGCCGTGCCTGTCGGCTGGTCGTCCGGCTGGAGTGTGGTCGGAGCCTCGGGCTGGCAGGTGGTGGCCGGTGGCCATCGGGGGCCATCACCGTTCGGCTGATGCTGGGCGGCGTGGTGGGGGTACCGTCTGAGTGTCGCCGCAGAACGGAGTTCGCCGTGCCGGAGAGCATCGAGGAGCACGCCGGCGCCCGGATCGCCCGCATCCGGAAACAGCGCGGCCTGACTCAGCAGGGGCTGGCAATGCGGGCTCACCTGTCGAAGTCGCTGTTGTCCAAGGTGGAGTGCGGGCAGAAGCCCGCCTCTCCGGCCCTTGTTGCTGCTTGTGCCCGCGCGCTGGGGGTTTCCACATCGGACCTGTTGGGGCAGCCGTACGCCGAGGAGCTGCGTCGGGACCGGATGGACGCGTTGATCCAACCGATTCGTGAGGGGCTGGAGAACTGGGACATCGCTCTGGACTGGGAGACGGGGCCCCGTCCGGTTGCCTTGATTCAGGCCGATGTTCAGCGTGCCCTCGTACAGCGTCGTCAGGCGCAGTACACGGACATGGTGCGCGACCTTCCTGCGCTGATCGACGAGTCGGTACAGGCAGTGCACACCAGCACTGGGGAGGAGCAGCGGCTGGCGCACGAATGCCTGGCGGGGGCCTTCCGGTGTGTGTTCACCGTGGCGTGGAACTTCGGCTACATCGACCTGGCGACTGTCGCGCTGGACCGTCTGGCGTGGGCCGCGCCGCGCGCAGACGAGCCGGGCCTGGCCGCCATGCACGCTTACCTCCGTGCGCAGACCACGATGTCGTCGGGCCGGTATGACGTGGGCATCCGCGTGATCGACCGGGCGCTGCGCGATCTCGACGGTCAGGATGCGCGCCATCCGTCAGGTGTGGAGGCGATGCGGGGCGTGATGCAGTTGCGGGCTGCGGTGATCGCGGGCCGGATGAAGGACCGGTACCATGCCGACGCCCGCCTGGCCGAAGCCCGGGCCCTCGCGCGGACCACGGGTGAACTGCCCGACTTCGGCGTCACCTGGGGGCCGACCAACGTCGGTGTGCACGCGGTGGCCATCGCCTCCGAGATGGACGACTTCGGGCGTGCGATCGAGCTCGCCGAGGACGTACGCATTCCGCGGGGCTGGACCCGTTCCAGAGCCGGGCACCACTGGATGGACCTCGGCCGGGCCCACGCTTGGGCGAGCCATCCGGAGCAGGCGCTGGACTGCCTGCTCCAGGCCCGGCGTATCGCCCCCCAGCAGACTCGCTACCACCCAACCGTGCGAGAGACGGTACTCGCATTGAGACGGCAGGAGCGGATGCGTAGCAATGCGCTGGCGCAATACGCGGAGTGGGTCGGGATATAGCAGATCCCGGCCAAGGGACGTTGCACATCTTGGTGCAACCTCCGCGCATCGCCGATCGGCAGGCTGACCTCTCGTCAGGACCTCCGCGACCGGGTGAACGGTCCGGGGGCATGGCCAACGCTGACAAGGAGCGTCGACGTGCCGCACTGTACCGTCCGCATCTTCGAGCCGCTGCTGCGGCTGCTGTGGCCCGTATCGGGCTGCCATCGCGGACCAGATCAGCGATCCGCCGGCCACTGCGTGAAGGCGCCGATCGCGTGTCCCTCCCGCGCATCGGCTAGCCCGGTATTGCGCGGTGCGGAGACCGAGCTGGTTCGCCCGTACCTGGTCACGCACGAGCGCCGGAGGCAACAGCGCCAGTGGGCACGGCCACGCGTGGTCCGGCGGGCCGTGCACGGCCTCAATGCACCGCTGGTCAGCGGAGTGGCGGTACAAGCATGGTGAGCCCGGCGGGTCAGCTGCGTCTGCTGCCCTGGGCCGGGCAAGACGGCAAGCCGTCCTATCTCGCGGGCGACGGAACCGGGTACCTGTCACGGCTCGCGGACAACATGGAGTCCGCCCAGCTCGGTCTGGCCGGTGAACTCCTCCGTGAAGCGAAGCGCGTTCTGGACAGCCGCCAGTGGACGCAAGGTGAATTGCACCTGCTGGCGCTCCAGTTGACCGAAGCACTGACCAATGTGCAGCGGATCGCGGTCAGCCGAGGCGAACGCCTGTCCACACCCGCCGACGACGATCTCGACACTGTGGATGACCTGGAGGACGACGAAGACGAGTAGCACCTCGCCCCCAGCCGTCTGCTGCTGACTACTGGCGTCAGGCGCCCCCGTACACGCGAGCGGCCCCACCAAAATGATCCCATTGGGGCCGCTCGCTTTCCATTCCTGTTCAGCATCAGGCGGCTGATGCAACACCACGGTAGTAATCGGCGGCTTGCTTCAGCGCGAGAGCCAACGACGGCAATCCTTCAGAGTGGCGCCACTCACGAGTTCCCTCTTGGCAAGCTCTCCACACACGGACATATTCGTCATCGAGTTCTGATGACCGAACGATCATTTCATCGAACTCGGAATCCGAGAATTTCCGCTATATTCGATCCAGAAAACGCTCGTTAAGCTCTTCGCGCGCCACGAGAAGTTCACCAACTCGACGAAGGTGCAAACCACCAACAATCGGGCTGGTAATAATCTCCGCCAACACTCTGGTGTACTGCGACGGGCCGCCCACCTGACTCACCCTCTGTTCATCCTTCCTCGTAGCACGGCCATTCAACGACGCCTTCAGGGAGGTCGACCCCGCCAGCCCGCAGGATGTCGACACAATAGGTCACACAGCTATTATCAAACCCGTCATACCCGCCAAGGTTCGCACCAATGGCACTCTCCGAGCCTCGCGGCAGCTTCTGCGTCGGGGAAGTCGAAAGTGAGCTACCTTGCGTTAGGGCCAAGATCACCATCGATCGCATCCGAGCATGTGGTCGCGCAGCCACTAAGCCCCCCTGCCTGGCGGGAGGCCCGTTGATAAACTGCTCAGTGAGTTCGCGGCGCGTCCAGTAGGCGGAGCATCGGGATCGTAGAAAACGGTAGTGGCACCAATGCAGTGGTGAACTAGGACCGGCGTGGCCCCCACCAGCACATGGTACGCGTACGTACTGAAGTGCTGTCATCATGCTCTCGCAGGTCGGCAGAATTCTGCTAGTCCGCGGACATGAGGGGGAGTGCCCTGCTGTCCTCCACTGTTCCGTCGGGGTTGCCGTCAGACGGCACGCACGCGAGGGGCCCTGTTCGGGTTGGGTCGAACAGGGTCAGGGGGCCGTGTGCTGGCTTGCCCTGAAGCCCCCGTCAAGGCTCGCTTGACGGGGGCTTCAGTTCGCTATCCTGAGCAGTTTCCAGCAGGTAAAACCTTGAGGAATTCGCGCAGGAACAGCGTGCTAGTGGTCACCCTAGAAACCTGTCTAGCTCGATCTAGCCGCTAATGCTATCACTCTACCCTATTTCCCCCTGGGGCTCGACAGTCGCAGGCGGCAGATTGCACTCGTCTTGCTGGATTTCATCCCAACGCCTAACCGAGTGCCACCTCTCTTGGTCGTACTCTTGATGCCCCCACCACGGAGAAACCAACGAACAGAGCGAGTTCCACGAGAGAATTACCTTCCAGCGGACTAGCTCCTGAGGCCCAGCATCCGCCTCAGGGAAGGACAGGCAATGCTGGAGTGTAACAACGTGATGCTGAAGGGCATTCTCGACAGAGCGCACCATTTTACGCTCAGCAGATCCCCGATCAGCCCGCGGGAGCCGGTCGGTTTGGGCCTTCATGAATGCCTCGAGGCGCTCCACATCGCGAAGGGTGACCTCCTTGCCGTAGCGAAGAACCTGCGCCTCCTGGGCCACCTCATTCTCACCCTGCGAATGTGTCACAACCTCTCCCAAATCGGCTCATCCCAATCAAAGTCGATATCCCCCGTCTCGGCGTCTCTCTTCCAGATGCGAGTCACATGCTCCCAGGGGATTCCCCCCTCAAATACCACTTCAGCTTCATGGGCATTCGGATTCACTCCCGGCCCGAGCCTAGCGTTCACGTCGATACCGCCCGGAGCTTTAATCTCGTACACGTATAGTCCGCGGTCAGGGCCGGCAGGAAAAGTTTGCGCCGTGTTGGCATGCTTGGAAGCACCGACGAAATTACTGGGGGTGTTGTTGACCACATAGTCCCAGAGGGTGGTATTCGAACCAGGGGCCTTGGGCGCAAAACCTCCGGCTGCCTCGATTACATCAGGCGCCCGCGAGTCGCCCCGATAGACCGTATCGCAGTTGTGAACGAGGACAGGAGCCGACCCGGCCAGCACATAGTACGTGTGGAAGTTGTTGATGGTGAGGTTGTGGGTGGTGACGGCGTAGGGGTAGTTGTGCTTGGTTTTGACGGTGAGGGTGGTGCCGTCGAGGCGGCGGAGTTGGTCGCCCGAGTTGAATTCGCCCGCGTCGACCCACTGGCGGCGGGTCTCGTTCCAGTGCGGGTGGTGGAGGGTGGAAGTGAGCTGGACGGGCGGGGCGCGGGGGTTGGAGTCGTCGGTGAGGGTGAGGTCCGTGAAGTCCTTGTCGTCCGGGGTGGTGATGGTGGCCGTCACCTGCTGGGGACGGGTCTCGCCGGTCTGGGGGTCGGTGGCCAGGACGGTGTCACCGACGCGGACGTCTTGGATCTCCTTGGTGGTGCCATCGGCCATCTGGACGCGGGTGCCGGTCGGGAAGCTGTTGCGCTTGAGGCACGCCGTCCCCGCGCCTGCCTCCCCACCGCCGCTGCTGTGGGATTCGGAAGAGCCTGCGCTGGTTTCGGCGTCGGATGTCTCTCGGGTGCTTCTCGCTTCCGTGCCGGCGCTGTCCGTTGCGGTTTCCTTGCCGGCTTTCTCCGCTCCTGACTGGACTGCCTTGACTTCGGCGTCGCGGGCTTCCTTGACGGCCGTCTTGGCCTTGGTCATGGCCGCGGCCGCGCGGGAGACTCCGCGTTCGGCTTCGTGGACGGCGTCGTAGGCCTTGTTGATTTCCTTGTAGATCTTGAAGGCCTTGATGCCGACCTTGATGGCCTTGGCGATCTTGCCCCACGGGACGGCGCTCAGGGCCGTGTTGATGCAGGCCATGACGTCGCCCTTGGTGAAGCAGTCGCGGGCGTCGTTGTAGCCGATCAGGTCGCCGATGAGGTCCACGACCTCGTGGATGAGGTGGTCCCGCCTCTGCTTGGCCTGGTGGAGTCGGGTCTTGGCCGGCTCGAGATCGTCGTCGACCCTCCCCTTGTGGTCCTCCATGGTCTGGGTCTTGATCCAGCTGCTTCCGCCGCATTCACCCTGCTCGCACTTGTACGCGAGGCCGCTGGGGTCCGACTTGTTGATCGGGTCGTTGTTGGAGTACGCGTACGCGTTCCACTGCTGAGGGTCGCCTGCGTCGAGGATCGGGTCCGGGCTGATGAAGCGGCCCGTCGTCGGGTCGTACTCCCGTGCTCCCAGGAGCGTGAAGCCGGTGGCGTTCTCCTTCGTGCCGCCGACGAAGCCCTTGTCGCCGGCCCAGGATCCGGGGGTCGGCGGGGTGCCGCGGTCGTTGCCGAAGGGGTCCGAGGCGCGGCGTACGTGGGCGAGGTCGGCGGCGTTGAACTGGACGCCGCCCGTGCCGTGGTGGTCGGAGCTCTGGTACGTGAGGTTGCTGGAGGTGCTGCTGGTGGTGGTGCGGGTGATGGACAGGCCGCCGGGGGCCGCGTAGGTGCGGACGTCGGTCACCTTGCCGGTGGTGGCGTTGAGGGTGATCTGGTCGGTGCCGAGGTTGAGGGTGGTGCCGTCCGGGTCGCGGCGGATGAGCTGGTTGCCGCCGGTGTCGTACAGGTAGCTGGTGCCGGCGCTCTCGCCGGTGCCGGTGATCTTGTCGAGCTTGCCCTGGTCGTTCCAGGTCAGGGTCCTGGTGCCCGGTGTGCTGGTGATGCTTGTGGTGTTGCCGCCCGCGTCGTACGTGTACGACACAGCCTTGGTGCCGGACGGGCCGGTTTCCGTGGAGGTCATCAGGGCGTGCGGGCCGCCCGTGCCGCCGCCGGTCTTCGGGTCCGTGGACGGGGTGTTCTGGCGGCCGCCGAAGGTCTGGGTGACCGTCGTGTCCTTGGCCGCGTCGCCCGTGACGTCCTTGCGGACCAGCTTCTTGCGGTTGCCGAGCAGGTCGTACTCGTACTGCTGCCAGTACGGCGCCGGCCCGCCCACGCTGGGCTTGCCCGCGGCGTCGACCGCCGGACCGCCGGCGTTGGCGCAGCCGCCGAGGCCGCGGACGCTGGGCTGCGGGGCGGTGGTCTGCGTGCCGGTGTCGGTCCAGGCTTGGGTCAGCCGGCCCAGGTAGTCGTGCGTGAAGCACTGCAGGTCGCGCTTGGCTCCGTCCTGCGTGTCGCCGATCGAGGTCAGCTGCCCGACCTGGTTGTAGGTGTAGTCGACCACGTCGACGCTCGCCGTCGCCGCGGTCTGCTTGTCGAGCGTGGAGCGGATCTGCCGCCCCGTTGCGACGTCGTAGTCGACGGTCGAGACGATCTGCTTGCCGGTCTTGCCGACCGTCGAGCGGATGACTTGGCCGTAGGGGTCACGCTGCAGATCGACGACGTACGGGGATCGCGTCGTGCCGATCATGCCGTCGAAGGCCACCAGGTTGCCCGCGGTGTCCGTGGAGAACGTCAGCGTCTCCGCGCCCAGGCCCGACTGCGGGACGGCCGGCAGGACGGTGGTGGCCAGTCGCCCCTGGGTGTCATAGGTGTTCTTGGACTCGTAGGTGCCCGCGAGCCCCTTCTCGACCGCGGGGATCGTGATTTTCGTGCCGAGAGGGCGGTAGCCGGCGTCGTAACCCGTGACTTCGGAGACGTAAGCGCTGCCGCCGGCTCCGCCGACGTAGCGGGTGCTCGAGGCCGGCTTGCCCAGGGCCTTGGTGTCGTAGGTGAAGCCGCCCACCTGCTTGGCCGGGTCGACGGCCTTGCCCTCGTACGTGGCGACGGCGCGGCCGAGGAGGTCGGTGACGGTGGTGGCGCTCTTGTTCCTGCCGTCGGTGACCGTCGTGAGGTTCTTGCTGTCGTCGTAGACGGTGGTGCTGCTACCGGCGTCCGGGTCCGTGGTCTGCACCACGCGGCCGAGGAGGTCGTAGGCGAACGTCCACTCGTTGCCCGCGGCGTCCTTGCGCCGCAGTTCCTTGCCCTGCGTGTTCCTCTCGTACGTCGTCTCGTCATACGGGCCCGTGGGGGTGTTCGACTTGTACTGGCGCAGCAGCGAGGTGGTCCCGTTGGTGATGGCCGCCGTCGCGTAGCCGCCGTTGGGCGGGATGGTGCGGGTCTCGTCGGCGCCCGGGTACTCCGTCCGCGTGCGCCACTGCTCCACGCCGTAGGACTGGAAGACGGACGCCGTGGTCCGGCCCAGGCCGTCGAAGACCGAGACGGTCTGCGCGGGGAGCTTGCTGTCGGGGTTGACCCCGCCGTTGGGCAGGAAGAGGGCCCCCGAGGGGCTTCCCTCGTCGTTGTAGTACGCGGCGCTGGTTTTCACCTGCCAGCCGTGCGAGTCGAACAGGGCGTCCGTGATCAGTCGCCCGGTGGTCCCGGAGGCCGGGTTGGCCTGCGTCTGGCGGATGCGGCCCAGGCCGTCGTAGATGGTGTAGCTGGTCGTGTACGAGTCGTCGTTCATGAGCGCCTGGCTCAGAACGCTGGACGCCGCATTGGTGCCGTTCATCGCGTACGAGTACTTGCGCACCGGCAGGGCGCCGTTGGCCCGTTCCTGCCCGGGCTGCCAGATGGAGACGACACGGCCGAAGGCGTCGTACTCGCGTTCGGCGACGTGCTTGTTCTCGTCGGTGGTCTTCAGCGGCAGCGAGCGGCCGGTGTCGAGGGTGGTGGTGGTCTTCCAACCCAGCGGGTTGGTGTGGGTGACCTCGGAGGGCAGGGCGCCGGTGGCCGGGTTGTACTCCGTGGTGGTCACCGCACCGTCGGGGTGGGCGGCGTCCTTGCGGGTCTTGTTGGTGTTGCTGGTGACGCGGCCGTACGCGTCGTACGTCGAGGTGGCGTTGAGGCGGTAGACCGGCTTGCCGGCGTCGTCGTACTTCTCCAGGACCGCCACACCGGTCTGGTCCGCGGTGGCGCCGGTCCGGCCGGCCGGCTGGTTGTCGAAGTACGCGAGGGTGTCGCCGACGGTGTTCGCGGCCGTGGGCGTCTGCCCGCAGGCTGCCGAGAGGATCAGGGTGCGGGAGACCAGCTGGGTCAGGGCGCCGCCGGGACCGGCCGCGTACTCGAAGGCGGTGCACAGCCGCTGCTCCGGGCGCGCCAGGTCCTTCTTGTCGTCGACCTTGGTCGGGCGCGACAGCAGGGTGTCGTCGTACTCGGAGGTGCGCTCGCTGGTGCGCCAGGTGCCGTCCGCCAGCTTGGCCCGGCTCGTGACCTGGGCCGTGTTCTGGGCGCGGGCGGTGATGGCGGGCATGCCGCCGGACTGGGCGCGGGTGGCGGTGACGTTCTTGCCGAGCCACGGGGTGGTGACCTCGTCGGCGACGACGGTGCCGCCGTCGCGGTCGTAGGTCTCGGTCTGGCGGACCCGTCCGGCCAGCACGTTCTCGTCCTTGATGTGGCCGCCCTGCGCGTCGTCGATCGTGACGCTGCGCGTGCTGCCGTTGGCGAGGACGTCTCCGTCCATGCCGCGCAGGTACGTGGCGACGCTCTTGGTGCGCGGGGCCTCGGCGGCATTGCCGTTGCCGGTGCGGGTGGTGACCGTGGCGAAGCCGCGGAACTGGTCCCAGGTGCGGGTCTTGGGGTCGGTGAACTCGGAGTCGTTGCGGTGCCAGGCGATGCCGCCGCCGTACTCGTACTCGGTGACGGTGGAGACCTGGCCGGCGACCATGTCCTGCTGGGTGACGGACTGGACGACGACCTTGTTGAACCAGTCGTTGACCGGGTCCGCGTAGGACTGCTTGGGCAGGTACCACTTGACCGGCATGCAGGCCATCGTGTTGGCGTCCTCGGAGGACGGCATCGTGCCCTTGACCCGGGAGCACTCCGGTGCCTTGTAGACGACGTTGATCAGGCCGCCGGTCTCGGTGGTGATCTTCTGGATGCGCGGGCGGTTGTAGCGGGGGGCGGAGGCCTCCGTACCGTCCGGGCGCTTGACGATGCCGTCGACGCGGTTGGGGATCTGCAGGGGCTCGAACGAGACGAGCGGGAGTTTCAGCTCCGGCTTGCCGTTGGACGCCCGGCGCTCGATGGAGTCGAGCCAGAGGGTGGGTGACGATCCGTCGCCCGGGTCCTGGAAGGACTGGTTGAGGACGTAGGTGTCCACCGGGCGGTAGCTGCTTCCCGCCAGCACCTCAGTTTTGATCCTGGTGATGCGCTTGGTGCTGAAGTACGTCGGGGAGAGGTTCAGGCACTGGCCGGTGGCCGCGCACTCCTGGTCGACGGGCGTGTCGGGCCAGGACTTCGCGTTGGTCTTGGTGCGCTGGGACGGGTCACAGGTGATGGTGCCGGCGGCGAAGCAGCGCTCCGCCGTGTCCAGCCACACTTGGGCGGCGGGCTTGAGCGTGCCCTTCGCGGCGATCTGCTCGGGCAGGCGCTGGCCGTAGCCGATCCAGACCGGGTAGCTGTCACGCTGGTAGCGCGTGGAGGTGCCGGTGCCGTTGTTCTGGCCGCCGCCGCGCCCGTAGTAGTTGTCCTCCTGCTCGTAGCGGTAGCTGGTGAGGTTCTGGTGCGGGTCGACGACGTAGTCGAGGTTCCACTGCCAGCCCAGCTGCTGCCAGGTGCCGTTGGCCGGGGTCTGCGCGCCCAGGCACTTGTCCTGGCCGCTGTTGAAGTAGACCGGCACCGTCGAGACGGACTTGGCCTCGGGGTCGGTTCCGTCACCGCCGGGCAGGCGGTTGGCGCCGAAGTAGTACTGCGTGCCGTCCGTGGTGGTGACCTTGAAGGCCTCGCCCTTCCAAGCAGCATTGCGCTGGCCCGTCAGCCGCTCGACCGTCGTGCCGTCGTCGTTCTGCAGGCGGTACACGCAGGTGGCGTCGTCGCGGACGATCTGGCCGGAATGCCCGGCCAGGTTCAGCGAGAGGATGTCGCCGGCCCAGCACTCGTCGCCCGAGTCCTTGATGCCGGCGTCCTTGCAGCCCTTGTACGAGCGGGAGATCGAGCCGGGGCTCCAGTCCCAGCCCTCACCGAAGGGGCCCGCCTGCGCGTTCGTGGACGCCGTGCGGCCGTCCACGGAGGACGAGTCGTAGCCGAGCGAGATGCCCGGACCCGCGCCGGCGATGCCGTTGGGCACCTCGACGGTGTAGCCGTAGGTGAAGTTGGCGGCGTTGGCCCCGGCCTGCCACGAGGCGGACGGCTGCAACGGGGTGGCCGTGTAGTCGCCGCTGGCGCCGTTCGGGCCCGCCTCGACGGCGATCGCCACGTCCTGGGCGGCCAGCATCTTCGGGACTGATGCAGAGCCCGCCTTGGCTCCGCCGGACCGATCCTTCCCGGACAGCACGGACGCAGCAGGGCTCGCGGGCAGGTCGACCTGCGCGACCAGACGTCCGGAAGCGTCCCGGTGCGAGGCCAGGGGTGTACGGGTCGTGCAACCGGCAGCGCCGGGAGTGGTCAGAGCACAGGTGGGCAGCCGCACCAGATAAGCGCGGTCGGCCCAGTTGGCGCCGGCCGACTTGGCCCACGGCGAGATGTCGAGAGCGACCTCGACCTTGCCCGGCGTGCCAGTGCCAGCCGCCGCATCGCCGAGGGCGACGAGCGCGCCGTTGACCCCCGCAGCGCGGGCTTTGGCAGCGTCCTTGACCTCGACCCGCAGGGTGCTGTCCTGGCCGGAACTGCTCGCCGAACCACCGGTGGCGCGGCTGGAAAACTCCCCTGATTGATTCACGCCATTTACAGGTGCGATCCAGACAGGAAGTTTACCGGCCTGGATCGCACCTGCTCCATCAGCCTTACGGGCGCCGCTTTCGAGGCCCACGGCGATCTCCGCCGCGCCCGACGGGATCTTGTTGTTCGAATCCAGGACCCATTTCCGGCCAGACGCCGCCTGTTTCGCCGAGCGTTTCGCGTCAGCACCCTTCACGGGTTTCGCATCAGGCAGCGGTGTATTGGGTGGGACCCATACCTTGGGTGGTTTCTCCGCCGCCTGCACAGCAGGTAGACCCAGGCCAGATAAGACAACCGCGAACGCCGCGACGACCGCGACGCGCGAGCGCCCGGGGCGCGAGCGCACGAAGAAACCACGCCTACGAGACAACCGAATCCCCCCACAGGACACAGGAAAAACGCCAACTCGGGCCACCGGGCCCAGAACAAGCGCACCCTACGAAGCGTTCGTTCGATTTATCACCGGAGTCTCAGATTCCCCTCGCGTGACTCATGTCACGCGACGGACAGCTCGGACGTTCGCCGCCCAAAACGGACACCAACTTGCCATAAAACGTTGACACGATTGCAGTCGTGAATAAAGAGTGCCGTTGACTTCTGTCCGTCTCACAGCTCAGGGGGGCCATACGTGAGGCCGTACTTCCTTGCACCGCGGACACCAAGGCCGGGGGGCCGCAGACGAGGTGCGCTGCGCGCCTCGATGCTGCCCGTCGCCAGTGCCGCCGTGCTCTCGTTCGGAGCAGGCCTCATCGCGGCTCCGCCGGCCGTGGCCGATGGCGGCGCCCGTGGTCACGGACCCGGGCAGAGCGCCTGGCCCGCGCCACCGCCCAAACCCGCCCCGAGCGCAGAGGCGACGGCCGTCAGCAAGGCTCTCGCCGAGGCCAGGAGCAGCGGGAAGCGGGTGGCTATCGCCGACCTGACGACCGCTGCCTCACAAACCTTCGCCAATCCGGGCGGCACGCTCACCACGGACACGGCTCCGGTACCGGAGCGCCTCAAGGGGCCGGACGGGCAGTGGCGCCCGCTCGACGCCACGCTGCGCACGGCACCGGACGGAAGCATCGTCCCTGCTGCGGTCCCCTCGAAGCTCAGTTTCTCGGGCGGCGGTACCGGCCCCATGGCTGCCATGGCCACCGCCGACGGCAAGAAGCTGGCCTTCAAGGCCCCGTTCGCGCTGCCCAAGCCGACCCTTCTGGGGGACAGCGCCCTCTACCGTGAGGTGCTCCCGAACGTGGACCTGCGGCTGACCGCCAACCGGCAGGGCGGCTGGAGCCAGGTCCTGATCGTGCGCACCGCGCAGGCGGCCGCCAACCCGGTGGTCAGGAAGCTACGGCTGGACGTGGAGGCCGACGGCCTGACCGTCACCGGCGACTCGGCCGGCAACCTCGACGTCAAGGACGCCCAGGGCAGAACCCGCTTCACCAGCCCGACTTCGTTCATGTGGGATTCGGCCGGCACCGCAGCTGCGCCCGCAGCCTCCGCCTCCCGCCTGGGGAAGTCGGCCGGCGCCGACGCCCCGCACTCCGCCCCGGCCGCCGAGCAGCCGCCCGCGGCCTCCACCGCGGACGGCCCGGGCGCGGGCGCGGCCGTCAAGCCGGTGCGGACGGCCGCCGACGCCAAGGGCATCGAGCTCGTTCCCGACCCGGAGCTGCTGAGCAAGGGAACCGGACCCTGGTTCATCGACCCGGGGTACAACCCCACGATCAACAACGGCAACCAGGCCTGGGCCCAGGTCCAGGAGGCCTACCCGAGCACCAACGAGTTCAACGGCACCGAGAACGGCCAGGACAAGCCGGCCACCGGCTACTGCGGCTACAACGTCGGCAACCCGCCCTGCACCGGCATCGGCCGCACGCGCGCCTACTTCCAGATCGGCGTCGACTCCAGGCTGTACAACACCGAGATCATCAACGCGACGTTCTCCGCCACCGTGATCTCCTCCTCCAGCCCCAGCACGCCCACACCGATGGGCCTGTACTCCACCAACCCCATCGGCAGCCCGACCAGCTGGAACAGGCAGCCCTGCGGCACCGGCTCCACCATGCAGGGCTGCAGCCAGGTCGGACACACCAGCATGTCGGGGACCGGCCAGATCGACTTCAACGTCACCGACCTCGTGAAGAACGCCGCCCGGTACCAGTGGCCGACCATCACCGTCGGCCTCGCACCGGATGACGAGTACAACAAGTACTACCGCCAGCGCTACGACAACGCCCCGCACATCAGCGTCGAGTACGACATCACGCCCACCGTCTGGTGGCCCCGTACCCGGCCCACACCCGGCTTCGCCGACACCGCCTCGTACGCCGACTGCCGCACGCCCGGCGCCGCCAACCCCTGGGACAACCCGGGCTGGGTCGGCGCCAACACCAACACCACCCTGACCACCGCCACCTACTCGGCCACCAAGCGCCAGCTCCAGACCACCTTCCAGTACTGGGACGACGACACCGGCAAGACCGAGTACGCCCAGACCGGCTGGAACGGCGACTACGGCGACGCGACCGTCGACATCGGCCTGCTGACCGACGGCCACCAGTACGGCTGGACGGCCCGCACCACGGACAGCACCCTGACCAGCACTGCCACCGACTGGTGCTTCTTCCGGGTCGACCGCACTCCGCCCACCGCGGCCGTCGCCTCCACCGACTTCCCCGCCTCCGGCACCCTCGACGCCCACCCCAAGCGCGCGGGCGAGGAGGGCACCTTCACCCTCAGCGGTACGGACCCCGCCCCGCCCGGCGGCGGCCGCAGCTCCGGGATGGCCTGCGCCCGCTGGACGACCGACCCCGTCAAGGCGACGGCCGTCAACTGGAAGTGCACGGACACCGAAGCCGGCATCACCAAGCTCACCGACGGCAAGGCCACCATCAAGATCACCCCGCAGCACTGGGGCACCAACCACCTCTTCCTGCAGACCCAGGACAACGCCGGCAACCTCTCCCAGCCCGTCGCCTACAGCTACTACGCCCCCGCCGACCCCAACAGCCCGGCACCGGTCTTCGGTGACGTCACCGGCGACCGGAAGGCCGACGTCCTCCTGCCCGACAGCTCGGGCGCGCTGCGTGTGATCGGCGGCGGCACCGACCCGGCCGCCGCGCCGAACGCACGCCCGCAGCTCGCCCCCGGGTGGAACGGCTGGAACGGCATCCAGACCACCCACCGCGGCAGCCTCGGCGACAAGAACGTCGACGATCTCTTCGCCCACCAGCCGGGCCAGCCCAACCTGTACCTCTACATCAACAACGCAGCCGGCGGCCGCCTGGACGGCGCAGCGCCCGCCAAGGTGGCCAAACCCGGCACCTGCGTGACGGCTTCCAGCACGCCGATCGACTGCACTGCCTACGGATACGGAGCCGACTGGTCCAAGACGACCCAGATCGCAGCGTTCGGTTCCCTGGGCGGGGACAGTGCCAAGGAGGGGGCGCTCGAGCGCACCTCCCTGCTGTTCGTCGAGAACGGACGGCTCTGGCTCGCCGTGGCGGGCACGGCCAACCAGCTCGCTCCCCAGGCGATGCTGCTCTCCGCCAACGACACCCGCTGGGACGGCTACGACCTGATCACCCCCGGCCACGCCCAGGGAACGGACTTCCCCACCCTGTGGGCACGCTCGAAGGCCGACGGCAGCCTGCACGCCTTCTCCGTCAAGGGCACCGCCCAGGCACCCGACCTCACCGGATTCACCGACCCCGCAGCGGGCCTGATCTCCGGCAAGGTGGACCCGAAGGCGTACCCGCGGGTCGGATCCGACGGCGACCTCACGGGTGACGGCATCCCCGACCTGTGGGCCGTCGACACCCGTCAGCAGCTCGTCGCCTTCAACGGCACCGGCACCGCCCCCAACGGCTCCACCGTCCCTTACCCGACCGCCACCGGCATCGCCCCGGCCACCGTCGCCCTCGGCAACCTCACCGTGCCCACGGCTCGCTGGCCCCTGGCCGGCGCGAACGGCACCACCACCCCCGACGCGGTAGGCACCAACCACGCCACGACCGCGAACATCACGTTCCCCGCGAACGAGACCGTCGACGGCCGCCCCACCCCGTACGCCGCGTTCAACGGCCCCGGCTCCACCATCACCGCCACCGGCCCGGCCGTGGACACCCGCAAGAGCTTCACGCTCAGCACGTGGGCCAAGCCCGACGCCAACGGCGGCATCATCGCCAGCCAGGACGGCAACCGGGCCAGCTCCTTCATCCTCTTCGCCGACCCCGACACGACACGCTGGCACTTCGCCGTCGCCTACGCCGACGTCGACGGCTGGCCGCTCGACGCCACCGGCATCACCAACGACAGCGCCCGGTTCACGCCCGGTGCCTGGACCCACCTCACCGCCGTCTACAACGCCGACTCCGGACTCATGAGCCTCTACGTCAACGGCGTCCTCGCGGGCAGCGGCCACCACCAGGCGTCCACGAGTCCCGCCCCCACCGGTCCCCTCGTCCTCGGCCGCTTCCGGGCCGAAGCAGGCAACCGCGGCCAGCTCAAGGGCGGCATCAGCAACTTCACCGTCTACCCGTACGCAGTCTCCCCCACGGCCCCGGACGCCGTGAGCCCGATCTCCCTGACCTCTTCGGCCGCCAACTGCATCGACAACGACTTCAACCGCCCCGACGACGGCAACAGGATCCAGATCGCCGGCTGCAACGGCACCGACGCCCAGAAGTTCCAGATCCGCGGCGACGGCACCATCCGCACCCAGGGCAAGTGCCTGAACGCAGCCAACGGCGGCACCGCGAACACCACCCCCATCGAGCTCCGGACCTGCGACGGGGCAGCCCCGAGCCAGCGCTTCCTGCCCCGGGCTGACGGCAGCATCCACCACCCCGTCTCCGGCCGCTGCCTCGACCTCGGCAACCTGAACACCGCCCCCGGGACCCAGCTCTGGCTGTGGGACTGCAACAGCGGCCCCGCCCAGCGCTGGACCGTCCCCACCCTCGCCACCGCCCCGCTCCCCGTCCCCCAACCCTCCTCCTAGCCCAGGACCCCGAACACAGCGGCGGCCGCCACCTCCAAGGGCGAGGTGGCGGCCGTTCGTGCGATGTGGGGGATGCGCCGATCCCCGCGCCGGCGGGGGACGTCCGGGCGGGGATCGGCGGGGTGCGGGGGGTCAGGAGTGTTCGGTGAGCCAGGTCCGCATGACGTGGTCGAAGCGGGCGGGCTCCTCCACGTGCGGCATGTGGCTGGACTCCTCGAACAGCTCCCAGCGCACCTGGGGGATGTGGTCCAGGAAGGGCTGCACCGTGAGCGGTGTCGCCTCGTCGTACGCGCCCGAGATGACGAGGGTGGGGGCCTCGATGGCGCTCAGGCGGTCGACGATGCTCCAGTCCTTCAGCGTCCCGATGACGTGGAAGTCCGTCGGGCCGTTCATGGTGCCGTAGACCGTGGGGTCGCTCTCCAGCGCCAGGAAGGTCGTGGCGACCTCCGCCGGCGGCGGGTCGACCCGGCAGACGTGGCGCCGGTAGAACTCCAGCGCCGCCTGCTGGTACTCGGGGTGGTGGAAGTCGCCGGTCGCCTCGTGGCGGCGCAGCGCGTCGCGCACCTCGGCCGGCGCCTCGTCCTTGAGCCGTTCGCACTCGGCCCGCCACAGCGGCATCGCGGCCGGCGAGTTGGCGATGACCAGCCCCCGCAGCCCGGCCGGCCGGCGCACCGCGTGCTCGGCGCCGAGCATGCCGCCCCAGGACTGGCCGAAGAGCAGGTAGTCGTCGGCGATGCCGAGGTGGGCGAGGAGGTTGTCGAGCTCGTCCAGGAAGAGCTCGACGGTCCAGAAGTCCGCCCCGGCGTCCGGCAGGCGGGTGGAGTTGCCGTTGCCGAGCTGGTCGTAGTGGACGACGGGGCGTCCGTCCGCGGCCAGCTCGGTCATCCGCAGCAGGTAGTCGTGCGTGGACCCGGGGCCGCCGTGGGCGACGACCAGGGGGGTCAGGCCGCTGTGCAGGTCGCCGGTGACCCGGTACCAGGTGTGGTGCCCCCTGAACGGGGCGAGTGCCTTGCGGCTGGGTGACAGGAACATGGCCCCCCTTTCTCCTCCCTCGGCCTCAGGCGCGGACGGCCTCGCGCCGGTAGCTGCGGACGACGGCGCCCGACAGCAGCAGCGTCCACGCGAGCAGCACGGCGCCGGCGATCCAGGCCCGGGTGTCGTGGAGCAGCGCCCCGTGGCCGATGTCGGCGAGCCAGTAGCTCGGCATGATCTTCACGATGGCGACGAGCCAGTCGGGGAACCCGGTGGTCGGCAGGAGCAGGCCGCCGAGGAAGCCGAACAGGATGATCAGGCCCTGGAGGTACATCTGCTGCTGCTCGGGGGCCACATACAGGCCGATGACGAGGCCGAGGACGGCGCAGGGCAGCGAGGCGATCCAGATGCCGAGGGTGATCTGCAGCCAGCCCGAGGTGGACATGTGCACGTCCTGCACGAGCCAGCCGAAGAGGGCGACGAACGCCGGGCCGGGCAGCGCCACGATCATCGCGACGAGCACCTTGGTGAGCAGGTACGTACGCGGCAGCAGCGGCGTCAGCCGCAGCTGGCGGTGCCAGCCGACGGCCCGCTCGTGGGAGACACGGGCGGTGGTGTGCATGGAGGAGGTGAACGCGCTGTACGCGGCGAGGCTGCACATCAGCCAGGCGCTGTAGGTGATGCCGTTCGACCCGGGGATGGTCTGGTTCTTGTAGAGCATGCACTCCAGCAGGTACATGACGACGGGAACGACGAACGCGAAGATCAGGAAGCGGGGGCCGCGCAGCATCCGCTTGATCTCGATGGCCAGGTAGCCGGTCATGCAGCTTCCTCCAGGGTGTCGGCCGCGTCCGCCGTGTCGGCGGCGGTCAGGGAGAGGAAGGCCTCTTCCAGGCCGGTGGCGCTGATCTCGATGTCGTGGGCCTCGGGGAAGGAGGCGATGAGGGCGCGGACGGCCTGGTCGGAGTCCTCGCAGTGCAGTTCGGCCTGGCCCAGGCGCAGGGTGGCGCCGTTCACGCCGGGGAGCTTCGCCAGCTCCTCGGCGGTCGCGCCGGGCACGGCGGCGCGCAGCATGCGGCCGGCGACGAGGGCGCGGATCTGGGCGACGGTGCCGTCGGCGGCGATCTGCCCGGAGCGCATCAGGACGACGCGGTCGGCGAACTCCTCGGCCTCGTCCAGGTAGTGGGTGGCGAAAACGACGGTGCGGCCGGTGTCGGTGAACTGGCGCATCGACTCCCAGAACTTGCGCCGGCTGCCCACGTCCATGGCGGAGGTCGGCTCGTCGAGCAGCAGCAGCTGCGGGTTGCCGATCAGGGCGCAGGCGAAGCGGGCGCGCTGGCGCTGGCCGCCGGAGAGCTTGGTGCCGCGGCGGTCGACGATGTCCTCGATGTTGGCGCGGCGCAGCACCTCGTCCATCGGGAGCGGGTTCTTGTACAGCGAGGAGATCATCCCGAGGGTCTCGCGCACCGACAGGTCGTCGATGAGGGAGCCCTCCTGCAGGACGGCGCTCGCCAGGCCCTCGCGGACGGCGATGTACGGGTCCTTGCCGAACAGGGTGACGGAGCCCGAGGTCGGCTTCGACAGGCCCAGGATCATGTCGACGGTGGTGGACTTGCCGGCCCCGTTGGGGCCGAGGAGGGCGACGACCTCGCCGGGGGCGATGGTCAGGTCGAGCCCCTTGACGGCCTGGACCTCGCCGTAGCTCTTGCGCAGTCCGGTCAGCCGGATGGCGGCCTCGGCGGCCGGGACGGCTGCCGCAGCAGGCGCTGCAGCAGGAGCCGCACCGGGGGCCGCAGCGGCAGTCGCAGCGGCAGCCGGAGCGGCGGTCCGCACGGCCGCGGGGGCCGGGGACGCGGTCTTCTCTCGGGT
Source organism: Streptomyces sp. NPDC046876 (assembly GCF_040645035.1). Taxonomy (NCBI): domain Bacteria; kingdom Bacillati; phylum Actinomycetota; class Actinomycetes; order Kitasatosporales; family Streptomycetaceae; genus Streptomyces; species Streptomyces sp. NPDC046876. Next base: position 34,423 of record NZ_JBEYXK010000056.1, read on the forward strand.
CTTCATGTCACATCCGGATGTGTCGGGCGAGGTCCTGGGCGGTCAGCAGCTCGGCGAGGGCCCGTGCGGCGCTCTCGTCGCGCAGGAGGTCCTTGTGCTCGCAGTCGAAGCGAAGTTCGCGGGCGACCAGGTCGCGGGCCGCCTCCTCCTGGCCGGCGTTGCGCAGCCGGTTCAGGCCGCTGTGCGGGCTCGCCGAGCTGAAGGCGACGGCGCGGGCCCAGCCGTCGGTGGAGCGGAACTCCCCGGCGGCCACCACGTACGCGACGAACGCGGTGAAGGAGTCGGTGAACTCCGCGCGGGTCTCCTCGTCGAGGTCGAGGATGTCGAAGGCGGCACCGCTGACCTCGCGGAACAGCGAGATCAGGGCCGCGCCCAGGACCTCGAGGTCCTCGGTGGACTCCAGCACCTCGTGTCCGGCGGCCGTGGCCCGGCCGATCTCCTCGGCGCCCACGATCGACTCGAACAGGTTGAGGGAGAGGTGGAACTGCCAGTAGAGCCCCAGTGCGTTGGCCTGCTCGGGGTCGAACAGGATCAGTTGCGGGGCGTGCTCCTGCCACTGCGTGATGCGGTCCGCCAGCGCGGTGGCGTAGGTGGCGCCGGCGCAGAAGCCGAGGACGGCGCTGACGGGACGGCCGCTGGCGCGGACCGTCTCGAACCAGCGGTCCAGGTAGGTGGCGGATCCGGTCCCGAGGTCCGTGGCAATGGCCTGGGGAAGCGTCTCCCATGCCGGGCGGCCGGTCGCGGCCAGCTCCAGCAGGTCGGCGAACCGGGCGTCGGGACGGCCGGTGGCCGTGAAGTCGACGGCGAGCACCAGTCCTTGCGAGCTGTTCCCGCCGATGTCGAGCCACGCGTCGTTCGTCTGCACCGGCTTCCCCTGTCTTTCCTGGCTGCGGGCGTCTGGGCGATTTGATGCTAGGAGCGGGCCCAAGTCCTGGGATCCCCTACGTCCACCCCTAGCGCCCCTTGTCCCAGGGCCCCTTGCGCCCCTCCCGTCACACGGTTCGCACCACGCACGGAAGGGGCGCCCCGGTGGTCCGGGACGCCCCTTTGCCGTCCTTTGCCGCGGCCCAACCGTGCCGCAAGCGGCAGGTGGTAAGGCGCGCAGCCGGGCGGTACTACGCGGCGTCGGCAGCCGCCTCCGCAGCCGCCTCCGCAGCCTCGGCCGCTTCGTCGAGTTCCTCCTCCAGGAACTCCACGACCTCCTCCGGCGTGGCGTACTCGTACACGAGCGCCGCCGGCAGCTTCAGCCCCAGCGCCCGCCCGATCCGGTCCCGGAACTCCACCGCGACCAGCGAGGAGAAGCCCTGGTCGATGAAGTCCCCGTCCGCCGGGACCTCCTCCGCCGAGTCGTGGCCGAGGACGGCCGCGGCCTCGCTGCGGACCAGCTCCAGCAGCAGCGCGGCGCGCTCCGCCCCGGCAGCCGTGCGCAGCGCCGCCCGCAGCACCTCCCCGGCGTCGGCGGCGGCGTCCTCCTCCTCACCGGGTACGGACACGGGTACGTGTACGGAGTCGGCCGCCCCCGGTGCGGTGCGCCCGGCCGCCGCCAGCCAGTAGTGCCGGTGCCGGAACGCGTACAGCGGCAGCGGGATCCGCCGGGCGCCGGGCAGCAGCCCCGCCCAGTCGACCGGCGCACCGCGCAACGCGAGCCGGGCCAGCGCCTCGACGGCGGCGAGCGGGCCGCTGCGGTCGGCGCGCTGGGCCGGGATGACGGCGGCGCGCTCGGGGGCGGCGAGGCAGTCGGCGAGGAGCCCGGACAGGACCGCGTCGGGGCCGAGTTCCACGAAGGTGTCCGCGCCCTCGGCCTCCAGGGCGGCGACCGCGTCGGCGAAGCGGACGGTCTCGCGGACGTGGCGCACCCAGTAGCGCGGGTCGGCGAGCTCCTCCGGGGCCGCGGCCTTCCCGGTCAGGGTGGACACCACGGGGATGCGGGTCGGCCCGTACGAGAGGGAGGCGGCGACCCGGTGGAACTCCTCCAGCATCGGGTCGAGGAGGGAGGAGTGGAAGGCGTGGCTGACGGCCAGCAGCTTCGTCTTGTGGCCCTGCTCCTTGAAGCGGGCGGCGAGCTCCTCGACCGCGGCGGCCGGCCCGGAGACGACCACGGCCCGCGGCCCGTTGACGGCGGCGAGGTCGAGCCCGTCCCCCAGGTGCGGCCGTACGTCGTCCTCGGCGGCGGCGATCGCGGCCATGGCCCCGCCGGCCGGCAGGGCCTGCATGAGCCGGCCGCGGGCGGCCACCAGGCGGGCCGCGTCGGGCAGCGACCACAGGCCGGCGACGTGGGCTGCGGCCAGCTCGCCGATGGAGTGCCCGGCCAGCAGGTCGGGAGCGGCGCCCCAGGACTCCAGCAGCCGGAAGAGGGCCACTTCGAGGGCGAACAGGGCGGGCTGGGCGTACCCGGTGGTGTCGAGGGCGGCGGCGTCCTCGGCGGTGTCGCCGAAGAGCACCTCGCGCAGCGGGCGCGCCGGGGCCAGGTGCTCGTCGAGGGCGGCGCACACCTCGTCCAGCGCGGCGGCGAACACCGGCTGGGCGGCGTACAGTTCGCGGCCCATGCCGGGGCGCTGGCTGCCCTGCCCGGTGAACAGGAACGCGGTCCGGCCGCCGCCCGGGGCCTCCTGCACCAGGCCGGGGGCGGAGCGGCCCTCGGCGAGCGCGCCCAGGGCGCGGTGCAGGCCCTCGGCGTCGGCGGCCACCGCGGCGGCCCGCTGGGGCAGGGCGCTGCGAGTGGTGGCGAGGGAGAACGCCACGTCCGCGGGGTCGGCGTCGGCGGCCGGGTCGGCGAGCAGCCGGGCGGCCTGGGCGCGCAGCGCCTCCGGAGTCCGCCCGGACAGCAGCCACGGCACGGCGGGCGGCGCGGGCCGGTCCCCGGCCGCGGCGTCGGCCTCCTCCACGTCGGGAGCCTGCTCCAGGATGACGTGGACGTTGGTGCCGCTGATGCCGAACGCCGAGACGGCGGCCCGGCGCGGCCGGTCCACCGCCGGCCAGGGCCGGTTCTCGGTCAGCAGGGAGACCCGGCCCGCGGACCAGTCGACGTGCGGGGTTGCCTCGTCGATGTGCAGGGAGCGCGGCAGCAGCCCGTGGCGCAGCGCCTGCACGGTCTTGATGACGCCGGCGGCCCCGGCGGCGGCCTGGGTGTGACCCAGGTTGGACTTGACCGAGCCCAGCCACAGCGGCCGGTCCCCGTCCCGGTCCTGGCCGTACGTCGCCAGCAGCGCCTGCGCTTCGATGGGGTCGCCGAGCTTCGTGCCGGTGCCGTGCGCCTCGACCGCGTCCACGTCGCCGGTGGACAGCCCGGCGGCGGCCAGCGCCTCCAGGATGACCTGCTGCTGGGCGGGGCCGCTGGGGGCGGTGAGCCCGTTGCTGGCGCCGTCCTGGCTGATGGCGGAGCCGCGGACCACGGCCAGGACGCGGTGTCCGTTGCGCCGGGCGTCGGAAAGCCGCTCCAGCAGCAGGACGCCGACGCCCTCGGACCAGCCGGTGCCGTCGGCGGCGGCCGCGAACGGCTTGCAGCGGCCGTCGGGGGCGAGGCCGCGCTGCCGGCTGAAGTCCACGAAGGTGTCGGGGGTGGCCATCACGGTGACACCGCCGGCCAGCGCGAGCGAGCACTCGCCGCCGCGCAGCGCCTGCACGGCGAGGTGCAGGGTGACCAGCGACGAGGAGCAGGCGGTGTCGACGGTGACGGCCGGGCCCTGCAGGCCGAGCGCGTAACTGATCCGGCCGGACAGGACGCTGCCCGCGGTGCCGGTGCCGAGGAAGCCCTCGACGCCGTCGGGGATGGCGGCCCGGTCGGAGCCGTAGTCGTGGTACATGATCCCCGCGTATACGCCGGTACGGGTGCCGCGCACGGTGGCGGGGTCGATCCCGGCGTCCTCGAAGGCCTCCCACGCCGACTCCAGCAGCAGCCGCTGCTGCGGGTCCATGGCGAGGGCCTCGCGCGGGCTGATCCCGAAGAAGCCGGCGTCGAAGAAGCCGGCCCCGTCGAGGAAGCCGCCCTCGCGGGCGTAGCTCTTGCCGAGCGCCTCGGGGTCGGGGTCGTAGAGGTTGTCCAGGTCCCAGCCGCGGTCCTCGGGGAAGCCGCGGATGCCGTCGCGGCCGTTCTCCAGCAGCTCCCACAGCTCGTCGGGGGTGGTGACCCCGCCGGGGAAGCGGCAGGCCATGCCGACGATCGCGATGGGCTCGCGGACCCGGTCCTCCAGTTCCTGGATCCGGTGGCGGGCGGCCACAAGGTCGGCGGCGGCCCGCTTGAGGTAGTCGCGCAGCTTCTGCTCGCGCTCCGCGTCAGGGGTGTGCGTCGCGGTCATGAAGGTCAGCTCCTTGTCTCGCCGTCGAGGAGGGCGAACAGTTCGTCGTCGGAGGCGGCGGCGAGGTCGGGGGCGTCGGGCAGGCCGCCCGGCTCGGCGGCACCGGCCGCGGACCCGGCGCGTTCGGCATCGGCCCAGCGCGCGGCCAGGGCCTGGAGCCGGACGGTGACCTTGGTCCGGGTCAGCTTGTCCAGGCCGTCCGCGGCCAGCAGCGGCTCCAGCGCGTCCAGGCCGGTGAGCAGGGCGGTGGCCGGGTCGTCGGCGGCCGGGGCGAGGGTGCGGTGCAGGTGGACGGCGAGCTCGTACGGGCTCGGGTGGTCGAAGACGAGGGTGGCGGGCAGCCGTACCCCGGTGAGGGTGGAGAGGGTGTTGCGGAACTCGACGGCGGTGAGAGAGTCGAACCCGAAGTCCTTGAACGGCTTGTTCACCTCGACCTGCTGTCCGGGCGCGAAGCCGAGGACGGCGGCGACCTGCCCGCACACCAGGTCCACGAGATATTGGGCGCGGTCGGCGGGCGTCGCCAGCGCGGCGAGCCTCGCGGCGAGGCCCTCGCCCGCGGTCCCGGCCCCGTCCCCGGCGCCGGCGGCGGTGCGCCGGACAGGGGTCCGCACGAGGCCGCGCAGCAGGCCCGGGACGTGCTCGCCGAGGGAGCGGGCCAGGGCCGGCAGGTCGAGGCGGACCGGTACGGCCAGGGCCCGCGGGCCGGCGGTGGCAGCGTCGAACAGGGCGAGGCCCTCCTCGGCGTCCAGCGCCCGGACCCCCGTACGGGCCATGCGGTCCAGGTCGGCGCCGGTCAGCGCGGCGCCCATGCCGCCGGCCTCCGGGTGCCACAGGCCCCAGGCCAGCGAGGTGGCGGGCAGCCCCTGGGCCCGGCGGTGCGCGGCGAGGGCGTCGAGGTAGGCGTTGGCCGCGGCGTAGTTGCCCTGGCCGGGCCCGCCGAGGACGCCGGCGGCGGAGGAGAACAGCACGAAGGCGTCCAGCTCCAGGTCGGCGGTCAGCTCGTGCAGGTGGCGGGCGGCCTCGGCCTTGGCGGCGAGGACCCGGGCCACCTGGCCGGGGGTGAGGGAGGCGATCGTGCCGTCGTCGACGACGCCCGCGGCATGGACCACACCGGTGACGGGGTGCGCGGCGAGCAGTGCGGCCACGGCATCCCGGTCGGCGACGTCACAGGCCGCCAGCACCACGGACGACGCCCCCGCAGCCTCGAGCTCCGCAGCCAGCTCACGGGCCCCCGGAGCCTCCGCGCCCCGACGTCCGACGAGCACCAGGCTCCGCACCCCGTGCTCGGCCACCAGGTGCCGCGCGGTCAGCGCACCGAGCCCACCGGTACCACCGGTGATCAGGACGGTCCCGTCCTCCCGGAACACCGGCGCCTGGGCGTCGGCGTCCGGGACGGCGCGCACCAGCCGCGGCGCGGACAGCACGCCGTCCCTCAGGACGAGTTCGCTCTCGTCGCCGTCCAGTACGGAGGCGGGCACCGGGCTGTCGTCGCGGTCCAGGAGCAGGATCCGGCCGGGGTGCTCCGCCTGGGCGGTGCGCACCAGGCCGGTGACGGCCGCCTGCGCCGGGTCGGCGACGTCCTCGCCGGGCAGGGCGAGGGCGCCGCGGGTGGCCACGAGGAGCCGCTGCTCGTCGTGGGCCGGGTCGTCGAGCCAGCCCTGCAGGGCCTCCAGCGCGGCGGTGGCCGCCTCGGTCGGGGTGGTCGCGCCGCTGCCGGGGATGTACGCGGACCAGCCGGGGGCGGGGCTGCTCATCGCGGGCCCTTCGCCGAGCGGCAGGGCCTGCGGGCGGGCCCCGGTGGGGGCGGGCAGGGCGGTCCAGTCGATCCCGTACAGGCTCTGCGGGCCGACGGTGCGGGCGCCGAGGGCGGACAGCGGGATCGGGCGCAGGGTGAGGGCGTCGATGCCGAGGACCGGCAGCCCGGCCGGGTCGGCGGCCTCGACGGCGACGGTGCCGGGCGTCCTGCCCGGGGTCAGCCGCACCCGCAGGGCGGTGGCGCCCTCGGCGTGCAGGGCGACTCCGGACCAGGCGAACGGCAGCCAGGCGGATCCCGGTTCGGGGTCGGGCAGCAGCCCGCCGAGGCCGAGGGCGTGCAGGGCGGCGTCGAGCAGGGCCGGGTGCACGGTGTGGCCGGCGGTGTCGGTGTCGCCGGGCAGGGCCACCTCGGCGAGGACGGCGTCACCGGAGCGCCAGGCCCCGGTCAGGCCCTGGAAGACGGGCCCGTACTCCAGGCCGCCGGCGGCGAGCTGCGCGTACAGGGCGGTGGTGTCGAGCGGCACGGCCCCGGCGGGCGGCCAGACGGCGTCCGCAGCGCCCCCGGCCGACACCGCCGTCGGGGCCGCGGTCAGGACGCCCTCGGCGTGCAGGGTCCACGGCGCCCCGTCGGCGGCGGCCTCCTCGGCCCGGGAATGCACGGTGACGCTGCGCCCGCCGTCCGCCGAGGGGCCCGGCTCCCCGAGCCGCACCCGCAGCTGGACGCCGTCCCCCTCGGGGATCACCAGCGGTGCGTGCAGGGTGAGTTCCTCCAGCAGGCCGCAGCCCGCCCCGTCCCCGGCCCGTACGGCGAGGTCCACCAGGGCCGCACCGGGCAGGACGACGGTCCCGGCGACCGCGTGGTCGGCGAGCCAGGGCTGCCGGGCGAGCGAGAGCCGGCCGGTGAACAGCAGCTCGTCCGAGCCGGGCGCGTGGACGGCGGCACCGAGCAGCGGGTGCCCGGCGGCGGCGAGCCCGAGGTCGCCGGGCTCGCCGGCGGGCTGGGAGGCGGCGCTGTACCAGTACGAGCGGTGCTGGAAGGGGTAGGTGGGCAGGTCCAGGATCCCGGTGCGGGAAGCACCGAACAGCACGGGCCAGTCGACGCCGGTGCCGTGGGTGTGCAGGCGGGCGAGGGCCTCGGTGAGGGCCTGCGGCTCGGGCCGGTCGCTGCGGACCGCGGGGATGGCCACGGACTCCTCACCGAGGGATTCGGCGGCCATCGCGGTGAGCACCGCGTCCGGACCGAGCTCCAGGAAGGTGGTGACGCCCTGCTCCTGGAGGGCGGCGACGGCATCCGCGAAGCGCACGGCCTCCCGCACGTGCCGCACCCAGTACTCGGGGTCCGACAGCTCCTCGTACGAGGCCGGCCGGCCGGTCAGCGTGGAGACGAGCGGGGTCTTCAGCGGCTTGTACTCCAGGAACCGGGCGAACTGCCGGAAGTCCTCGAGCATCGGCTCCATCAGCGGCGAGTGGAACGCATGGCTGACCACGAGCCGCTTGGTCTTCCGCCCGGCCTCCGCGAAGTGCGCGACAACGGCCTCGACGGCAGCCTCGGCCCCCGAGACGACCACCGAGGTCGGCCCGTTGACGGCGGCGATACCGACGCCCTCGCCCAGCAGCGCCCGCACCTCCTCCTCGGTGGCCTGCACGGCAGCCATCGCACCACCGGCGGGCAGCGCCTGCATCAGCCGACCACGGGCAGCCACCAGCAGAGCCGCATCCTCCAGCGACCACAGCCCGGCCACGTACGCAGCAGCCAGCTCACCGATCGAATGCCCGGCCACGGCCTGCGGGCGGATCCCGAAGGACTCCACGAGCCGGTACAGGGCGACTTCGAGCGCGAACAGGGCGGGCTGGGTGAAGCCGGTCCGGTCGAGGTCGACGGGGTCCTCGTCGAACAGGACCTCCTTCAGGGGGCGCCCCAGGTGCTCGTCGAGCGCGGCGCACACCTCGTCGAGGGCGGCGGCGAACACCGGGTAGCGGGCGTACAGTTCGCGGCCCGCACCGGCCCGCTGGCTGCCCTGGCCGGTGAACAGGAAGGCCGGGCGGCTGCCGTCGGCGGCGGCCCGGAAGGTGCCGGGGGCGCTCGCGCCGGCGGCCAGGGCGTCGAGCCCGGCCAGCAGGCCGTCCCGGTCGGCGGCCACGACGGCCGCCCGGTGGGCGAAGGGAGCGCGCTGCGTGGCCAGGGCCAGCCCGACGGCGGCCGGGTCGAGCTCCGGCCGGTCGGCGGCGAACTCCCGCAGCCGGGCGGCGTGCTCGCGCAGCGCGTCGGCGGTCTTGGCGGAGACCAGCCAGGGCACGGCGGGCAGCGCGGCGAGCCCGCCCTCGGCCTGCGGGGCGTCAGCACCCTCTCCGTCGGCCTCCGGCTCCTCGGCCGGCGCCTCCTCCACGATGACGTGCGCGTTGGTCCCGCTGATCCCGAACGAGGAGACACCGGCCCTGCGGACCCGCTCCCCGGCCGGCCACGGCCGGGCCTCGGTCAGCAGCGAGACGGCGCCCGCCTCCCAGTCCACGTGGCTGCTCGGGGCGTCCACGCCCAGCGTCATCGGCAGCGTCTCGTTGCGCAGCGCCTCGACCATCTTGATGACGCCCGCCACACCGGCGGCGCCCTGCGTGTGCCCGAGGTTGGACTTCACGGAACCCAGCCACAGGGGCCGGTCCTCGGGCCGGTTCTGTCCGTACGCGGCGAGCAGCGCGCCCGCCTCGATCGGATCGCCGAGCTTGGTGCCGGTGCCGTGCGCCTCGACGGCGTCGACCTCGGCCGGGGCCAGCCGGGCGGCGGCAAGGGCCTGGCGGATGACCCGCTGCTGGGAGGGACCGTTGGGGGCGGTCAGGCCGTTGCTGGCGCCGTCCTGGTTGATTGCCGACCCGCGTACGACGGCCAGCACCCGGTGCCCGTTCCTGCGCGCGTCGGACAGCTTCTCCAGCACCAGGACGCCGACGCCCTCGGAGAGCCCGGTGCCGTCCGCGGCCTCCGCGAAGGCCTTGCAGCGGCCGTCTGCGGCCAGCCCGTCGGCGCGGCTGAACTCCAGGAACGTACCGGCCGAGCCCATGACGGTGACCCCGCCGGCCAGTGCGAGCGAGCACTCGCCGCTGCGCAGGGCCTGCCCGGCCAGGTGCACGGCCACCAGCGAGGACGAGCAGGCGGTGTCGACGGTGACGGCCGGGCCCTCGAGGCCGAGGGCGTACGAGACGCGGCCGGACAGCACGCTGGAGGCGACGCCGGTCATCATGTGCCCGGCGATGGCGTCCGGCATACGGGCGAGGCCGCGCAGGTAGTCGTTGCTGCTCACGCCCGCGTACACGGCGGTCGGGGTGCCGGCGAGGGTGCCGGGGTCGATGCCGGCCCGCTCCAGCGCCTCCCAGCAGGTCTCCAGCAGGACCCGCTGCTGGGGGTCCATCGCGAGGGCCTCGCGGGGGCTGATCCCGAAGAACTCCGCGTCGAAGTCGGCGGCGCCCTGCAGGAATCCGGCGCGGCGCTCCGCCGCGGCCTGCTCGCCGACGCGCTCGCGCTCGCTGTCGGCGAGCTGGCCGAGGGTCCAGCCGCGGTCGGTGGGGAACGCGGACATGCCGTCGCGGCCGTCGGCGACGAGCTGCCACAGTTGCTCGGGGGAGGCGACGCCGCCGGGGAAGCGGCAGGCCATGCCGACGATGGCGATCGGCTCGTGGTCCTTGTCCTGGGCCTCCCGCAGCCGTCGACGGGTGTCGTGCAGGTCGGCGGCGACCCGCTTGAGCGTGTCGACCAGCTGCTTCTGATCAGCCATGGCTCTCTCTTTCCGTATCCGGTCCCCGGCTGCGCCGCCGCAGACCGGCGGGGGGTGCGGTGAAGCGGTATCGCGCCCCGCCTGTGCGCCGTTGAAGCCCGGCCGAAGCCGCGCCTTAGCGACCGCTGCGCGGAGCCATCTCCCCGCCCCGCCCTTTCGCCGTATCCGCCTCAATCGCCGGCGCGGCTCAAAGATTCGGGGGCTCCGCCCCCGGCCCCCCGCGCCTCAAACGCCGGCGGGGCTGAATTTTGCCGCTGCGCGGCAAATCCAGCCCGCGCGGCGTTTGAGCGCACCGGGCGCGAAGCGCCCGGGT